>CAIZSE010000091.1 GCA_903935585.1 uncultured Burkholderiales bacterium
CAAGAATGTGGGCAGCAATAAGACCGTGAACCTGGTGGGTGTGTTCTCCGGGGTAGACAAGGACAACTACACCATCGCCAGCCTGAGCCCGCTTTCGGCCAGCATCACTCCCAAGGCCTTGACGGTGACGGGCACAACGGCTGCCAACAAGACCTACGACGGCACTACCAGTGCAACGCTCACTCTGGGTGCGTTACAAGGTTTGGTGGCTGGTGAGGCATTAACTCTGACGGGCATTGGCACCTTTGACAATGCGAATGTAGGTGTGGGCAAAGCGGTTGGCATACAGCTTGCCGTGGCCAACGGAGTTGGCGGATCAGCCAGCAACTACAGCATCTCGGACGCGACGACCACGGCAAACATCAACGCTGTGCCCTTTGTACCGCAGCCGCAGCCTAGCGGTCCGACCTCACCGAATCCACCTCCACCTGATGTGCCGCAGCCCCCACCTCCGCTGACCCCACCCGATCCAGGCTCCAGTGGCTCATCGTCATCGTCGTCTGGTGGCTCAACCAGCTCGGGTTCATCAAGTGGTGGTACAGACACCGGCACCACTTCAGGCTCGGGCTCTTCCAGCGGTGGTACAGACACGGGCAGCAGCTCAGGTTCCTCGTCATCCTCCGGTGGATCGACTAGCTCGGGTTCGTCGAGTGGTGGAACTGATACCGGCACCACTTCAGGCTCGGGCTCTTCCTCCGGCGGCACAGACACTGGCAGTAGCTCAGGCTCGTCGTCTTCTGGCGGATCAACAAGCTCAGGCTCATCTAGTGGCGGTACAGATACAGGCAGCAGCTCAGGCTCGTCATCCTCGGGAGGCTCAACCAGCTCAGGCTCATCTAGCGGTGGCACGGACACTGGCAGCAGTTCAGGCTCTTCGTCCTCATCCGGTGGAACAACAAGTTCAGGTTCGTCGAGTGGTGGCACTGATACTGGCACCACTTCAGGCTCAGGTTCTTCCTCCGGCGGCACAGACACTGGCAGTAGCTCAGGCTCGTCGTCTTCTGGCGGATCAACAAGCTCAGGCTCATCTAGCGGTGGCACGGACACTGGCAGCAGCTCCGGCTCATCGTCATCGGGTGGCTCGACAAGCTCTGGCTCATCGAGTGGCGGCACCGACACTGGCAGCAGCTCAGGTTCGTCATCCTCGGGAGGCTCAACAAGCTCTGGTTCTTCCAGCGGCGGTACAGATACGAGTAGCAGCTCAGGTTCGTCATCCTCGGGAGGCTCAACCAGCTCTGGTTCTTCCAGCGGCGGCACAGACACTGGCAGTAGCTCAGGCTCTTCGTCATCGTCCGGTGGCTCAACCAGCCCCGGTTCATCAAGCGGTGGAACGGACACGGGCACCACTTCAGGCTCAGGATCTTCCAGCGGCGGCACCACTAGCTCCGGCTCTTCAAGCGGAGGTACAGACACCGGCACCAGCTCTAGCTCTTCGTCATCGGGTGGATCAACTAGTTCGGGCTCTTCCAGTGGTGGCATCGACACGGGCACCACCTCAGGCTCGTCCTCATCCTCATCTTCTGGTGGATCGACTAGCTCGGGTTCGTCGAGCGGTGGTACTGACACGGGCACCACTTCAGGCTCCGGTTCGTCATCTGGCGGAACGACCAGTTCGGGTTTATCTAGTGGCGGCACGGACACTGGCACCACCTCAGGTTCAGGCTCTTCCAGCGGCGGCAACACTGGCTCTGGTTCGTCCTCCGGTGGATCGACTAGTTCGGGTTCATCCAGTGGTGGCACACCAGACTCGCCTTCTTCGCCAAACGGCCCCTCAGGCCCGGTGGTTCAGTTCGCTTTGCTGAGCACTGGCGAGTCGGCAGTAGCCAAGAGTTCGGGCAGTAGCAGCACGACCACCACGGGGGGTGGTTCGGGCACAGAAGGCTTTGTTAGTGTGAAGAACTTTGGTACGTTGGTGATGCCAGCGGGCTCCCTGTTCAGCTTCACCTTGCCCAAAGACACGTTCAAACACGCTGATCCCAAGGTCTCAGTGGCCCTGGACGCGCGTGGCGAGAACGGCCCCTTGCCGGATTGGTTGAATTTTGACCGTGGCACGGGCAAGTTCACCGGCCGTCCACCGGAGTCGCTGTCCAGCTTCACCGTGATCGTGACCGCGCGCGACAGCAGCGGCAATGAGGTGTCCACCCGGGTGGTGCTGAACTTCACCGGCAACGCCAAGTCATGACAGGCATGAGCGCAGCGGCACACCCACCCGGGGGCGTGCGCCCGGTCTCGGCAACGCACCCGGGTGTGGCGCTGGCCGGTTTGGTTGCCTTTCTGCTTGCGGTGTTGGTGCTGCGGGTGGATAGGCCCTTTGGCAACGTTACAGGCACTGGGGACAACAGCGTGGTGCATTCGGCGCTGTTCCTCATCGGGGTGACAGCGATCACCATTTTTCTGCTGGACTTGTTCTGGCAGCGGGTGCATCTGCGCGCATCCACCGGGCTGGACTTTGCCAGCGATGACCCATCGTGGCAGCGTAGTCTGACCAAGCTGGCCGGGCTCATCGGCAGTCTTGGCTTTGTGGCATTGCTGTACTGGCTGCTGCCGGAGTACCACGGAGCCTTCTATGACCGCTACTACCAAATGCTGCGTCTGGTGTTGCCGCCATGGCTGTTGCTGGCCTTGCCGTACTTCTTTTGGACCGACAAACACATGCCCCAGCCGCGTGACGGCTACTGGCACCTGGGCAAGCTGGTGAGCTTCCACTGGGCGGCGGTAGATCGGCGCGTGGTGGGGCAGCACCTGCTGGGCTGGCTGATCAAGGGATTCTTCCTGCCACTGATGTTTACCTATCTGTGCAACGACCTGGCCAAGTTTCTGGCTTACGACTTTGCACAGCTGACCAGCTTCAAGTTCTGGTTCGACTTTTTGCACGACAGCTTGTATTTCATTGATGTCGGTCTGGTGTCGATGGGGTACCTGATGTCGCTGCGCATCACCGACACGCATTTCAGATCGGCCGAGCCGACGATGCTGGGCTGGACGGTGGCACTGGCCTGTTATGAGCCGTTTTGGTCGCTGATTGGACGCCAGTACCTGGCCTACGGCTCAGACCTGAAGTGGGGCGGCTGGCTGTGGAATACGCCGCTGCTGTATGGCATTTGGGGGTCTTTGATTCTGGTACTGACCGCGATTTATGTGTGGGCAACGGTGGTGTTCGGCGCACGTTTTTCTAATCTGACGCACCGCGGCATCATTACCAGCGGCCCCTACCGCTGGACCAAGCATCCGGCCTACGTGGCAAAGAACCTGTCGTGGTGGATGATCTCGATTCCCTTTATGGCCAGCGGCGGCCCGGCAGAGGCACTGCGCCATTGCCTGCTGCTGCTGGGCTTAAACCTGATCTACGTGATGCGGGCCAAGACAGAGGAGTGGCACCTCTCCTGCGACCCGGACTATGTGGCTTATGCACTGTGGATGCAAACGCACGGCATGTTTCGCTTTGTGCGGTATCTGCCGCTGATGAAGTATCTGGCATACCGGGAGCCTGCACGGTAAATGTGAGGCAGGGGGGAATAAGGTGGAATTGAAGTTTCAGTGCGCCCGGTAATCGCTATTGATGCAAATAATCCGTTGTTTCTGATATCGCGGAATCTATGAGGGCCTGCAGGCTCATTGCGTTCGTCGAGGGGCTGCTTTGGCACGTTGCCGAAGTCGGCCAAGGTCTGCTTTACTGCCAGAGAAATACTGTGCTTGCACTTTCTCGCCGTCGGCTCACAGTTGGACTCCCTCAATCAACCAGGAGTCCATTATGGAAAACTCATCTGAGCACGTTCAGCACGCACCTTGGAACAAGGGTGTAATCGTCGGTCAGAAATCACCGTTCAAATTGAAAGAGATTTGGGCCATTCGCGTCCGACTCCAACTTCAACACCGTGTGCGGGAACTCGCCATGTTTGACTTGGGGCTCGATAGCAAGCTACGAGCCTGCGACTTGGTCAAAATGCGGGTGCGCGACATTTGCCATGGCGAACACGTGTCGCCCCGCGCCACCGTGATGCAGCAAAAAACATCGCGCCCCGTCCAGTTCGAGATTACTCAACCGACCCGTGAAGCGGTCAGCGCGTGGATCAAGGAGGCAAAACTTGGGCAGGACGACTACCTGTTCCCCAGTCGAATTCATGAATCACCTCATATCGGGACCCGACAATACGCCCGCATTGTGGATTCCTGGGTTGTGGAGATTGGGTTGAACCCATCCGAATATGGAACACATTCGATGCGCCGAACCAAAGCCTCCCTGATCTACCGTAGGACAAAAAACCTGCGGGCGGTGCAATTACTCCTTGGTCACACAAAGCTCGAAAGTACCGTGCGCTACCTCGGAATCGAAGTGGATGATGCGCTGGAGATGGCCGAGCAAACGGAAATTTGATTGGATCCGGGTGTCCAGTAGCCAAAGTGCTGGACTTCCGGTAACCGGGCATTGATGGCCGTCGGGTTACGCTGCAAACCAGTCCATTTGACTGTCGCGTTGGGTACGCATAAAGACCAAATCGGGATCTAAGAAAAAATTGCAACTTCAACGACGCAAAACTTGAAAGGTCGCAACTTCAATGACGCATTGATAGCACGTACTGTGACGCAAATTTCAGATCGCCTATAAAAATCAATAACCAAGAAACCTAGGGTTAGCAACTTCAAGGACGCTGCGCAGCATGCCACTGTTCAAGGGATCGCCCTCCAAAACCTGCCCGTCTGCGGATGGATTGTCATCTGGATGAGTCGGCGTGTTTGTTTTCTCCGAAAATGGCTTCAAAATGATCGTGAGGGGCCTGATTGCACATGATGGATACAACTGCCGACGCGCCAACCAGTTTGGCCCATGCCAGCGGATCGCCTGTTTTTCAGGGCGTCTTGCTTGAGCATTTCCGAAAGCAGTGCGCAGCAGGCCAGGACTTGTGGGTGTTTGGTTACGCCTCCTTGCTGTGGCGGCCCGAATTCGAAGCGCAAGAGCAGCACATCAGCCGCGTCTGGGGCTGGCACCGCGCCCTCAAAATGTGGAGCCGCCTGAACCGGGGCAGCCCTGAATGCCCCGGCCTGGTGTTTGCCTTGTTGCCCGGCGGCAGCTGCCAGGGCATGGTTTACCGAGTCGCCAAAGACCAGGCCGATGAAGTGTTGACGCGGCTTTGGGCCAGAGAAATGCCCATGGACGTCTACACCCCCTGCTGGCTGCCCTGCGCCACACCACAGGGCCGGGTCAAGGCGTTGGCCTTCACCCTGCCCCGCAGCAGCCCCAGCTTCACCGGCCACTTGCCTGCCGAAACTTACCGTCAGATTTTTCAGCAAGCGTGCGGACGCTTTGGCACCACGCGGGACTACGCCCTGCAAACCTACGAGAGCTTGCTCGCCCATGGCATCGAAGACCGGGCCTTGGCCTCTTTACTGCGCCATGCCGACTGAAGTGTGCCCTGCCCGTCCTGCTTCGTAAGCCCCTGCCCCGCTCAAGCTCACCCGCCCCACCCGGGCCGGCACCAACAGGGCATGCCTATACTTGCAACATGAACATCGCCGACCTGCGCAAGAGCTACGAAAAAGCCGAGCTCAATGAAAACGCCTCCAACGCCAACCCCCTCAAGCAATTTGAGCAATGGCTGCAAGAAGCCATTGCGGCTGAAGTGCCCGAGCCGAACGCCATGACGCTGGCCACCGTGGCCAGCAACCTGCGGCCCAGCACGCGCGTGGTGCTGATCAAAGGCTGCGACGAGCGTGGCATCGTCTGGTACACCAACTACGACAGCCGCAAGGGCCAGGAACTGGCGGGCAACCCTTTTGCCGCGCTGCAATTTCACTGGGTGGAGTTGGAGCGCGTGGTGCGCATCGAAGGCCGGGTCGAGAAAGTCAGTGACGAAGAAAGTGATGCCTACTTTCACAGCCGCCCACTGGACTCACGCATCGGGGCCTGGGCCTCACCGCAAAGCCAGGTGATCGAGGGCCGCACTGTGCTGGTGACCAACGCCGCCAAATATGCCGCGCAATTCATGCTCAGGCCGCCACGCCCTGCGCACTGGGGCGGTTACCGTCTGGTGCCCGATGAATGGCAGTTCTGGCAAGGCCGCAAAAGCCGACTGCACGATCGCTTGCGCTACTCGCAAGGCGATGGCCAGTGGTTGCGCGAGCGGCTGGCGCCCTGATCTGCCGCCGCACCCGGGGCCGGCAGCCAACCGGGCAGCAAGGCTGGGGGCTTTAGCTGCGCAAAACCGCGGTACTGCCCCGAACCACCAGTTCGAATGGCAGCAACGACTGTGCGGCAATGACCTCACCCGAAATGGCGGACAACATGTATTGCGCTGCAATTCGGCCAAGATCCTGTGTGGGCAGGCTGACCGTGGTCAGCCCTGGATTGATGGCCTCAGCGATTTCGAGGTTGTCAATGCCGCAAATCGAAAGATGCTCTGGAACCTTCAGATTCATGCGCTGGGCTTCGAGCAATGCACCCACTGCCAAGAGGTCGTTGCCGCAGAAAATGGCCGTGGGCGGCTGCCGGGCGCTCATCAGCTTGCGCAGCCCCAGGCGTCCCCCTTCCAGATTAAAAGCCTGCTCCGTGACCAGGCTCGGTGGAAGTGTCAGCTTGAGCTGCGTGAGTGCTTGGCGCACGCCGTCAATGCGGCTTCGTGCGCGGTCATTGTGCGCAGTGAGTCCCGAAATAACGCCAATGCGCCGGTGACCCAAGCCCAGCAGGTGTTGGGTGGCCATTCGGGCTGCACCCGCATTGTCAAAACCCAGCGACGGCAAGCGCGGGTCGCAGGACCAGGTCAGCAGGGTGGGTTTGCGCCAGACGCTCAGAGCCTTCCACAGCCGGGGGGCGTGGTCGGTTCCGACCAGCACCAGTGAGTCCACGCCACGCTGCTGCAAGGCTCGAACCACTTCAAACTCGGTGGCCGGATCGTATTCATGGCTGGCCACCAAGAGCTGGTAGCCCGCCTGCGCCAGCGTGGTCTGCATGGCCTGCGTGCTGCGGGCAAAGATGGCGTGGTCCAGGGTCGGAATGACGCATCCAACGGTATGGGTACGGCCTGATGCCAGGGCTCGGGCAGCGGCATCGGGTTGGTAATCGAGTTGTCGCACCGCGGCCATCACTTGTTCTTTTGTGTTGCTGCGAACGACATCGGGTTTGCTGAGCACGCGAGAAACGGTCGCAGTGGATACGCCGGCCAAACGGGCGACTTCCTCAAGGGTGATGCGATGGTTCATGCCTTTCAGCATGCCATAAGAAGCCGTCAAGTCCGATTGAAATGCAAGCGCTTTCCAAATAAAAATTCAGTGTTTTCCCTTGTTTATCCATAAATCGGGGTTTTCGTGATTGACAAGCACTGCCAATAAATTCAAAGTCAATGCAAGCGCTTACATTTATCAAGCCGCATCCAAAAACAATCTCAAAGGAACCACGGTGGCCCTGGCCCAGCAAAGAAGTTACCGAAGAAGCGTGGTTGGAATCGCCACCGTGCTGATGCTCATGGGCTTGTGGTACTTGACCACCACGGTCACCGGCTTGATCAACCCTTCACGGTTTCCCCGCCCGGACGAAGTCTGGGGTGCGCTCAACTTCATTCAGACCGAAGGCTACGGCAATGGCAAGTTGCACCAGCATGTTCTTCACAGCCTGAAACTGGTGGCCATGGGCTTTGCGGTCGCTGTCGGCATAGGTGTGCCACTGGGTTTGCTGATGGGCTACTCGCGCCGTGCTGAAGCACTGATCAACCCCGCTTTTCTACTTTTGCGCCCTATCCCGCCATTGGCCTGGATCCCCTTGGCCATCGTCTGGCTGGGACTGGACGATGGTTCCAAAATTCTTGTCATCTTCGTTGCGGCCTTCGTGCCCTCGGTGATCAACAGCTATACCGGGGTGCGCAACATCGAGACCCCCGTCATGGAGGCTGCCAGCATGCTGGGCATCAAGGGCTGGCGCATGGTGGCAGAGGTGCTCGTACCGGGCGCCATGCCCATGATTTTCACGGGGCTGCGGCTTTCTTTGCAAGCCAGTTGGACCACGCTGGTGGCGGCTGAACTGATCGGTGCCCTTTATGGCCTGGGCAGCATCCTGAACCAGGCCGCACAAGACATTTTCCCCGCCATGATTTTGGTTGCCATGGCGTTTGTGGGCATCTGTGGTGCTTCCACAACCTGGCTGCTTGGCATTTTGGAGAACCGCGCGATGCCATGGCGCAAAGGGCGGGTGGCAGCATGACCAAACAACTGAATCGACAACAGTTTTGGCGACTGACAGCCACCGGCACGGTGGCATTCTTTGCCTTTTGGTACTTGGCCCGTGCTTTGCACTTTTCACCTCCCCAGTTTCTGCCCATGCCCCATGAGGTCTTGGTCAAACTGATCGACCTGCTGCACAACCCTTTTGCTGGCGCCACACTTTTAGAGCACATGCTCGCCAGCCTGAAACGCTTTGGCATGGGTTTTGGACTGGCAGTCCTGGTAGGCGTTCCACTGGGGTTGGCGATGGGCAGGTTTCGCTTGCTGGACGATGTCGTCACCCCTCTTTTTGACAGCGTGCGTTTCATTGCCCCGGTGGCTTGGGTGCCATTTGCTGCGCTCTGGTTTGGCACTGGCATCGGGGGGCCCACGCTGATCATCTTTGCCGGGGCGTTCCCGCCTTGCCTGATCAATGCCTATCGCGGCGCCCGCGACGTTGATGTTCGCTATCTGGAAGCAGCAAGCATGCTGGGGATTGGCAGTTTCAAGACCATCACGGAAGTACTTTTCCCGGCGGCTGTGCCATCCATCATTGCCGGACTGCGCATTGGCGCAGGGCTGGGCTGGTTGTCGCTGGTTGGTGCCGAACTCATTGTGGCGAGCAGCGGAATGGGCAACCTGATCGTGCGCGCTCAAAGCGCTTTGGCCACTGACACCGTGATGGCCGGGATGATCGCCATTGGCATGGTGGGGGTGGTGATCGACGTGCTCATCAGGCGTCTTGAGCGGTACTTGCTCAAACACCGAAACGCCTGAAGCCTTACTTTTTTTCAAGAAAATCCGCACATGGCCACGATCCAGTTCACCGACGTCACACGCATTTTCGAGCGCGATGGCAAAGACTTTCTCATCCTCGACAACATCAATCTCACGGTCCAAGACCAGGAGTTCGTGGCCATCGTTGGCCCCTCGGGTTGCGGCAAGACCACCTGCATGCGAATGGCCGCAGGTCTTGAGTTTCCAAGTACTGGCAGCGTCAAGGTCAACAATGTGGTGGTGACCGAACCAGGCCCTGACCGTGCGGTGGTGTTTCAGCAATTTGCGCTTTTCCCATGGAAGTCGGTCCACGAAAACATCGACTTCGGCCTGCGCAGCAAAGGCATTGAAAAACAAGAGCGCGAAAAGCTGATTGCCCATTACATCGATTTGATGAACCTCAAAGGTTATGAAAGTGCTTACCCACATCAGCTGTCAGGCGGCATGCAGCAACGCGTGGCCATTGCACGCGCCTATGCGCTCAACCCCCAAGTGCTGCTGATGGATGAACCCTTTGGTGCGCTTGATGCACAGACCCGTGTGGTCATGCAGGAAGAGTTGGTCAGGCTGGCTCGCAAAAATCCGCGCACCGTTCTCTTCATCACGCACGCGGTGGAAGAGGCGGTGTACCTGGCTGATCGCGTCGTGGTCATGACCAGTCGCCCAGGAAAGATCAAGGAAATTCTGGATGTGAAGTCCGTTCGCGAATCCGAACAATGGGACCGTCACAGCAAGATCGAAGACGTGATGGACTTGGAAAGCTTTGTCCATTTGCGCACCCGAATCTGGAAGTCCTTGCGTGAAGAGCACGCGGGCACGGATCATTAAAGCAACCACCAACCGAAGGAGACAACGACATGAAAAAACTCGCCGCCGCAGCCCTGGGCATCAGCCTCGTGATGGGCCTGTCTGGTACCGCACAAGCGCAAGCACTGACGCCCATCAAGATCAGCTACCAGCCCTCTCTTTATTGGGCTTTACCGTTCCACATCGCCACCGAAAAAGGCTGGTGGAAAGACGTGGGACTGGCACCTGAGTTCTCAACTTTCCCAGCCGGCGTTCCTCAGATCGCAGCTTCGGCCGCAGGCTCCTGGGACGTGGGCGGCACGGGATCTGTACCTGCTGTGCTGGGCCATGTGCGGTTTGGCATCAAGACGATTGGCATCACCAACGACGAGTCTGCCGCCAACGGTCTGGTGGGCAGCAGCAAAGCAGCAGCAGATTTCGCCAAAGACCCTGCCGGTGCTTTGCGCGGCAAGACCATCACGTTGACGCAAAACTCGACGGCCGACTTTGCAGTTCAGGCATGCCTGAAAAAATACGGACTCAAAAAATCCGATGTCGTCATGAAGAACATGGGCCAAGCCGAAATCATCTCTGCCCTGTCGTCCAACAACTCTGACCTGGCTGGCATGTGGGCGCCCAACACCTACACAGTGGAAGAAAAAGCAGGCGCCAAAATGCTGTGCAACGGAAAGGACAGCGGCGCCATTGTTCCGGGTGCCTTGATCGCACGCGGTGATTACGCCAAGCAGAATCCGCAAAACGTGGCCAAATTCCTCGCTGTCTATCTGCGTGCCTGGAGTTGGATGGGCGTGAACCGCCCCGAAGCCATCCGCATGATGAAGGACTTTTACGCCAAGGGTGGCGTCAGCATCAGCGATGCAGCGATGAACAAAGAGTTTGAAACCCGGCCCACCTTCACACTGGCCCAGCAACTCAAAACCATGGAACGCACAGGTGGAAACGCCAACTCGATGATGGATGGCTGGTTCACTGAACTCTCGGGCTTCATGCGCGAAACCGGTGCTGTGCAACAGGTGCCTGCTGTGGCCGACTTCGTGACCGATGAGTACATGAAGCTGGTTCAAGCCGACCCCAAGCTTCGTGACTTGGCCAACTCGACCCGGTAATTGACCAAGCCAGAACCTGGAACAACAATCCAGGTTCTGGCCCACCCATTTTCCTGCCGCCTTGTGCACGCTGTGACGTGCACGGAAACTTCATTTGCCTCGATTCTTGCAACACACTTCAGCCTGGAGATCAACGTGGCCATCACGTATTTAAAAAAAGCAGACAAGACGCCCGAGACCGAAACAGCCAATGCACAAGAGGTCGTCAACACCATGCTGGCCGAGATCCAGAAAAACGGTGAAGCTGCGGTGCGCAAGTACGCCGCCGACCTGGACCAATGGAAGGGCGACATGGTCGTGACTCAGGCCCAGATCGACGCCAATGCGCGCGAAGTGCCTGAACAAGTCAAGGCGGACATTGACTTCGCCATCAAGCAGGTCTTTGATTTTGCCCAAGCACAGCGACGCTCCCTCTCGGAATTCCAGGTCGAACTGCACCCCGGTGTCACCGCGGGCCAGCGTGTGCTGCCGGTGAATGTGGCTGGTTGCTATGCTCCCGCCGGACGTTATGCACACATTGCGAGTGCCTACATGGGTGTGGCCACCGCCAAGGCGGCAGGTGTCAAGACCATCATTGCCTGCTCGGGGCCATTCCGTGGCGGGCCAATGCACCCTTATTTGCTCTACGCCTTCAACAAAGCCGGGGCCGACATCATCATGACCCTGGGCGGTGTGCAAGCCATTGCCACCATGGCCTATGGTCTGTTCACCGGCAAGCCGGCCGATGTCATCGTGGGCCCGGGCAACAAGTTTGTGGCAGAGGCCAAGCGCAGCTTGTTCGGCAAAGTGGGCATTGACGTATTTGCAGGCCCCTCGGAGATCGGCATCATTGCTGACGAAACGGCAGACCCCGCCATGGTGGCCAGCGACTTGGTGGGACAGGCAGAGCATGGCCATGAATCACCCGCCTGGCTTTTTACGACCAGCAAGCCCTTGGCCGAAGAGGTCATGAGACGGGTGCCTTTGCTCATCGCTACCCTGCCACCCACCGCAAGAGACGCTGCGGGATCCGCATGGCGAGATTACGGCGAGGTCATGCTCTGTGACAGCCGTGACGAGGTGGTCGAAATCTCGGACCGCTATGCCAGTGAACACCTGGAAGTGCACGCCGCAGACCTCGACTGGTGGCTCAAGACGCTGACCTGCTATGGGTCCCTGTTTCTGGGTGAAGAGACCACCGTGGCCTACGGTGACAAGGCCAGTGGGCCCAACCATGTGCTGCCCACCAAGGGCGCAGCGCGTTATTCAGGCGGCTTGTCGGTGCACAAGTTCCTGAAAACCTTCACCTGGCAAAAAATGACGCGCGAAGCCGCGCGAGACATAGGGCTCGCAACTGCCCGCATCTCCAGGCTGGAAGGCATGGAAGCACACGCGCGCACGGCCGATGACCGATTGGCCAAGTATTTTCCGGGTCAGCCGTTCGATCTGGGTGAACCCGTGAAGGTATGAGCATGAAGCATCCGTTCGATCAGCACAGCATCCAAAAACCAGGGGCCGCGGCATGAACCGGTTGCCTGCATCTTTTGATCTGACCGGTCGCACTGCACTGGTCACCGGGGGCAGCTCCGGGTTGGGCGAAGCCATGGCGGAGGCACTGGGCATGGCCGGGGCACAACTTGTCTTGATGGCCCGCAGACAAGACCTGCTGACGCAATCTGCCCAAAAAATGTCAGCCATGGGCATCGCGGTTCGCACCCTGGTTTGCGATCTCTCTTCTCCAGAGGCCGCTCAGGAGGGGGCACGCCAAACGCTGGCCCTTGGACCGGTCGATATTCTGGTCAATGCTGCGGGCGTGAACCTGCGTGAACCTTTCGGAGACATCTCGGTGGCGAGTTGGATGACACAGATCAACCTGCACTTGAGCGCCCCGTTTTTCCTGACCCAGGCGCTGGCCCCTGCCATGAAGGAACGCGGCTGGGGTCGCATCATCAACATCGCCAGTCTGCAAAGCCACCGGGCATTTGCCAACAGCGCACCCTATGGCGCCGGCAAAGGCGGCATCGTTCAACTCACCCGGGCCATGGCGCTCGAATGGGGACCCCATGGCATCACCTGCAACGCCATCGGGCCTGGTTTTTTTCCGACAGCTTTGACAGCCCCTGTATTTGGCAACCCGGAGTTGGTCGCGCGGCATGCTGCCCAAACCTGTTTGGGTCGAAATGGCGAGCTCTCAGACATCCATGGCTTGGCTGTTTTCTTGGCCAGCGATGCGTCCAGCTACATCACGGGCCAAACCATCATGATTGACGGCGGCTTTACCGCCAAGTAACACCCTCAAGCACATGGAAGAATCATGTCGTCACACAGGCCTGTCAATGCCTGCTCTGGAACACATCAAATGACCCGCTTTGACCAATCCCCATTGAAACCAGCCGACACTCATCCGGCCCTGCTCGGATCCTTGCGTCCCCCCAGCGGTGTGGCGCCGCTGAATTTCAGCCCGGGGCCTACATCACTTGCGGCTGAAGTACAAGCTGGCATCAAGGCCTTGTTCGACGCGGAACGCATGTGCTCGATGTACCTCTCGCATCGGTCGCCTGAGTTTTTAGACATCCTTGCCAGCGTGGTGCAACGCTGCCGCGTGGCGATGAGCATTCCTGAGCAGTATGAAATTCTTTTCATGCATGGTGGTGGGCACGGGCAGTTTGCGGCGGTTCCACTCAACCTTTGTCCCAAGGGCGACGAAAAAGCGACCTACCTGGTCAATGGCACCTGGTCCAAACGGGCCTTGTCCGACGCCTCAAAATACTGCCGCCCCATCGTTGTTTCCTCCGAAAACAAAGATGGCACGTTTACCCATAACCCATCCTTTGAGAATTTGGATCCCGAATCCAAGTACGTGTATCTTTGCTCGAACGAAACGGTGAACGGGATTGAGTTGCATCAGCTGCCCAAGCTGGGCATCAAAGCACCCCTGGTGATTGACGCGTCGTCAGATTTTTCCACCAAGCCCATTGACTGGGTGGGCTGCAATGTGGGCGTGCTGTATGCCTGCGCATCCAAAAACATCGGTCACCCCGGCCTCACTCTGTGTGTCATTCGGCGGGACTTGCTGGGCTCGCCCAGTCAACTTTGCCCAGGCGTCCTGTGCTACACCACCAATGCCCGTGAGGGCAATTTGTGGAACACCATCGCCACCTTCAACGTCGAGGTGGTCAACATTTATATGCAGTGGATGATCGCGGAGGGTGGCGTGCATGAAATGGAACGCCGATCTATTGCAAAGTCGGCCATGTTGTACAACTTGATCGACAAGTCGGAGGGCTTTTATTCCACCCCCATCGCAGATCCCTCAATCCGCAGCCGCATGAACATTCCCTTTGATGTCGCCGGTGGCGACGAGGAATTTACTCAGAACTTCTTGATCCAAGGCTGGGAGCGGGGAATCGTCGGCTTAAGAACGCTGACCCCATTTGGGGTTGGGAAGTACTTGAGGGCCAGTTTGTACAACGGCGTCAGCGTGAATCAAGTGGAGGTATTGGGCGCCTTCATGGCAGATTTCATGAAGACCTGTCGCACCAAACATTCGGCAGCTTAATGTCAACCACCCTTCAGCTGCCTGCACCAAACCATTCACGCCACGCCCTAACTCGGAACACATCCCATGAAAGCACTCGTCTACACCAACCCGCTCGAAGTTCAAATACAGGATCGTCCAGAACCCGTTCTGGTCGATGGCGAAGTGGTTCTGCGCATTGACGCTGTGGGCATTTGCGGCTCCGACATGCACGCCTACCACGGGCACGATCCCCGCCGCAAACCCGGTCTGGTTCTGGGGCATGAGTTCTGCGGCACGGTGGTCAAGAGCGCCGTTGCCGGCTTTGAGACAGGGCTGCGCGTGACGGGGAACCCGCTGATCACATGCGGCGTTTGTGACTACTGCGTGCAGGGGCGCAACAACCTGTGCAGCCGTCGCACCATGGTGGGCATGACACGCCCTGGTGCGTTTGCCGAATACATGTCCATACCGGCGGCTTCTCTGATCGAGATGCCGCAAGACATGCCTGCCATCCAAGCCGCACTGACCGAGCCAGCCGCCACAGCGCTGCATGCCATCAACATGAGCCTCAAGGCCATGGCTCGGCCCTTGCCAGAAAATCGCACGCTGATCATTGGCGGGGGTGCCATTGGCATGCTGGCCGCCTTGTTGCTCAAAACCTATGGGGCGCGTGGCACGGTCTTGGCCGAAGTCAATCCGCTGCGACGCGAATCGGCTGAAAAACACGCAGGGGTGGTCACTTATGACCCCCGAACTGAGCAGCCCGAAGAAAATGGTTTTGACTATGTGATCGACGCCGTGGGCAGCAAGCTGACCCGCGTGGCTGCACTCAGCGCTGTCAAGCCTGGCGGTGTGGTGATGCACATCGGTTTGCAAGATTGGGCCAGTGAGATCGACATGCGCAAACTCACCCTGGCCGAGATCACCTTGATGGGCACCTACACCTACACCACGGCAGACCTGCGGGCCACGGTGAAGTTGCTGCACGAAGGCGCCTTTGGCGATTTGTCTTGGGTGCAAAGCATGCCGATGAGCGATGGCGCGAAGGCTTTTTCTGACCTGGACAGCGGCCAAATCGCCTCCAGCAAGCTGGTGCTCTTGCCCTGACAGACCTGCCGCAGGCATGCCTCATCGGGTAAACACCGACATTATAATTCATATAGATGATTTACATTAATTTCCAAGAACCGATGCCCAGCCTGTGCGTTTTTTCAGGCACAGCGTGTTCCAGTCTGCCCACCCACCTCAGGAGAATCTTGTGATCCATTGCGTACTGCATGAAGAAAAAGACAGCGTTGCTGTCGTCGTCGTCGAAGGCATCGAAGCCGGTCAAAGCATGACCGCGCTCATCCTGGACGACAACCGCACCATCAAGATCAAGGCCAACGCGGCCATCCCCATCGGGCACAAAGTGGCCGTGAAGGCGATGGCCCTGGGTGACACGGTCATGAAATACGGCACAGACATTGGCAAGGTGGTCGCGCCCATTGCCATTGGCGACCACGCCCATGTGCACAACATCAAAACCAAGCGCTGGTGATCCGCTCGCCACTTGACCCCTCATCTTTTCCAAGGCTTACCCATGACCCTCATTGACAAAAACTCCACTTTCTGGGGCTACCGCCGTGAAAACGGCCGTGTCGGCGTTCGCAACCACGTCATCATCTTGCCGCTGGACGACTTGTCCAACGCTGCCGCCGAAGCCGTGGCCCACGCGGTCAAAGGCACCATGGCCATTCCCCATCCCTATGGTCGTCTGCAATTTGGTGCCGACCTGGAACTGCACTTTCGCACCTTGATCGGTGCAGGCTCCAACCCCAACGTGGCGGCTGTGGTGGTGATTGGCATTGAGGACAGCTGGACCAAGAAAGTGGTCGACGGCATTGCGGCCACCGGCAAGCCCGTGGTCGGCTTTGGCATCGAAGGCCACGGCGACCACGACACCATCATGCGCGCCTCCAAAGCGGCCAAGACCATGGTGCAGCACGCCACCAGCCTGCACCGCGTGGAGTGCCCCATCTCTGACCTCTGGATCTCGACCAAGTGCGGCGAATCCGACACCACCTCGGGCTGCGGTGCCAACCCGACAGTCGGCAATGCCTTCGACAAACTGTATGGCCTGGGCACCACGCTGGTGTTTGGCGAAACCTCCGAGTTGACCGGTGGTGAGCATCTGGTGGCCGCGCGATGCCGCACCGAGAAAGTGCGCACCGACTTCATGAAAATGTTCAACGACTACCAGGACATGATCAAGCGCCACGCCACCACCGACCTGTCGGACTCGCAACCCACCAAGGGCAACATCGCGGGTGGTTTGACCACGATCGAAGAAAAAGCGCTGGGCAACATCCAGAAAATCGGCAAAGAATGCATCGTCGATGGTGTGCTCGACAAGGCAGAGACACCCACAGCCCCCGGGCTTTGGTTCATGGACTCGTCCTCTGCCGCAGCCGAGATGGTGACGCTGTGCGCGGCCTCGGGTTTTGCAGTGCACTTTTTCCCCACAGGCCAAGGCAACGTGATCGGCAATGCGATCGTGCCCGTGATCAAAATCTGCGCCAACCCACGCACCGTGCGCCTGATGAGCGAGCACATCGATGTGGACTGCTCAGGCCTGCTGCAACAAGAGCAAACCATGGACGAGGCCGGTGACTTGTTGCTCGACATGATGATGCAAACCATCAACGGGCGCTTCACC
The DNA here is from genome assembly GCA_903935585.1 of uncultured Burkholderiales bacterium. Classification (GTDB taxonomy): domain Bacteria; phylum Pseudomonadota; class Gammaproteobacteria; order Burkholderiales; family Burkholderiaceae_C; genus Limnohabitans_A. Next base: position 17,075 of record CAIZSE010000091.1, read on the forward strand.
TCCGCCGAAGCGCTGGGCCATCGCGAATTTGTGATGACCCGCTTGTTCGAAAGCGCTTGACCCCCCAAGGGCTGTGGAAACCTCCTCAGCCCTTTTTTTTCACACTCAGGAGACAGACATGCGCACCAGACGATCGGCACTTCACGCGTTGGCATCGGCTGCGGCCATGTCCGCCTTCCCCACCTCTGTTTTCGCGCAAGCGGCGAGCGACTTTCCGTCCAAGCCGGTGCGCTACATCGTGCC
>CAIZSE010000092.1 GCA_903935585.1 uncultured Burkholderiales bacterium
CGGCAGTGCCTTTGTGGCCTGGCTCAAAGAATTGAAAACCTCGATTGGCATCACAGGCACCTTGTCTTCCCATGGCGTGAAGCCTGAACACATGGCGCGCTTGGTTGAAATTGCCACCGCCGACATTTGCCATCAAACCAACCCACGCCCTTGCACTGCTTCAGATTTTGAAAAACTGTTCAAGGCAGCCATGTAACTGGAGGTTTGGCTTTTCATGTCTTCCAATTCCAAACGACTCAAAATTGGCATCTCGGCGTGCTTCTTTCACCCAGACAACGAACGCCCTATTTTCAAAGGCAAGACCCTTCAATACATTGAACAGTCTGTGGCGCATTGGGTCATGTCGCAAGGCGACCTGGCCGTCATGATCCCCTCGCCCGAAGGCGACACACAAGTGGGTGATGCACAAATTGCCGATTACGCTGTGTGGCTCGATGGTGTGGTGCTCATGGGAGGCAGCGATGTCTGGCCAGGCAGCTACGGCGAAAAAGTGATGGACCCGCGCTGGACAGGAGACCGTGTGCGCGATGCCTATGAGAAAAAACTCATTGAAGCCTTTGTGCTTGCTGGCAAACCTGTGCTGGGTGTGTGCCGCGGTATGCAAATGATCAATGTCGCTTTTGGTGGGACCTTGTACCAGGACATTGCCACGCAAAGACCTGAGGCTTTGGTGCACAGAGATGGCGTTCAATACGACCTCAATATGCACGAAGTTCAGTTTGAGCCTGGCAGCAAACTTTCCAAGCTGTTAGGGGGCGCCAGTTCGGCCAAGGTCAACAGCATTCACCATCAAGGCGTGAAAGATCTGGCCCCAAATTTCGTGGTGGAAGCTTACTGCCCTCACGACCGCATCCCTGAAGCCATACGCCATCAAGGCAAGGCTTATGTAGCGGCCGTGCAATGGCATCCTGAATTCCATAAACCGGCGCTAGGCACCTTGGACGACAGCCCCATCCTGGCAGACTTCTTGAACGCAGCTCGCCAACAATAATCTGCTGAACTGCGCCTCATTGAACCTGCCCCTTGAATCACCGAATCCATTGGACTTTTATGAAACTGCTAGACGTCATCAATCCCGCAACCGAAGAACTGATCTCGCAACTGCCCATCGACGATGGCGCTGCAGTGGCCGTCAAGGCACAAAAAGCGCGCAACGCGCAAGCAGCTTGGGCCGCCACCCCCTTGTCTGAGCGCATGGCTTGTATTCAACGCTTCCGCGGTTTTGTTCAAGCCCAACTCGACGACTTGGCCAAAATCATGACGCAAGAAACAGGCAAACCCCTGGGCCATTCACGCAATGAGTTGAATGGGTTTCTAGGTCGCGTGGATTTCTTTTTGGCAGAAGCCGAAGGCATCCTCAAAACCGAAACGGTTTACCACCAAGACGGCATGTGCGAGCAAATTCAACACATTCCTCTGGGTTTGATTGGCAACATTTCCGCATGGAACTACCCATGGTTTGTGGGTGGCAATGTGTTCGTGCCTGGCTTGCTGATGGGCAATGCAGTCTTGTACAAACCCTCCGAATTTGCGGCCATGAGTGGCTTGGCCATGGGCCGCTTGCTGCACGAAGCGGGTATCCCCGAAGACGTTTTTGCCACGCTGATTGGTGCGGCAGACACTGGCAACGCCTTGCTGGCACAGCAACTTGACGGCATGTTCTTTACCGGCTCCTTGGCCACAGGCCAACATATTGCCAATGTGATGGGGCCGCGCATGACCAAGCTGCAACTGGAATTGGGCGGGAAAGACCCTACCTATGTTTGCGCAGACGCCGATCCTGTGGCCGCAGCACAATCTTTGGCAGATGGCGCCATGTACAACGCGGGACAAAGCTGCTGCTCTGTTGAGCGCATTTATGTGCACGCCAGCATCCACGATCAGTTTGTACAAGCACTGGTCGAAACAGTGCGCAGCTTCAAAATGGGTGACCCATTGGCTGCGGACACCTACCTTGGCCCACTGACCCGTGCGCCTCAACTCAAAGTGTTGGAAGATCAAATTGCCGATGCCAAAGCCAAAGGTGCGCGCTGCTTGTTGGGTGGCCAACGCAGTAAAGGCCCTATGGGTGGCAAAGGCAACTGGTTTGAAGCCACTGTGTTTGACAACGTGAACCACAGCATGGCACTCATGCGCGACGAAAGTTTTGGCCCCATCATTGGCATCCAAAAAGTGAACGACGATGCAGAGGCCATTCGCCTGATGAACGACACCCAATACGGATTGACCGCTGGCGTCTACACACCCAAAGAACAACACGCCCGCGAAGTGCTTTCGCAAGTTCGCGCAGGCACTGTGTATTGGAACTGCTGTGACCGCGTCAGCCCGCGCCTACCCTGGAGTGGCTACGGTCAATCAGGTGTCGGCCTCACTTTGTCACGCGAAGGCTTGGCCACCTTCACACGCCCCAAGGCTTGGCACTTGCGCAGCAATTGACATGCGACTGGCTCTTTTCGACTTAGACCATACCTTGCTTGATGGCGACAGCGATCAGCTGTGGTGTGATTTCCTCATTGACAAAGGCTTGCTCGACAAGGCCATCTTCTCGGCCAAAAACATGGCCATGGCGCACGACTACAAATCGGGTGCGGTCGATGTACAGGCGTTTTGCGAGTTCTACATTGGCACCTTGACCTTGAAGTCCCCCCAAGATTGGGAGCCGCTGCGTCAAGAATTTTTACGCGCTTGGGTCGTTCCTCGCTTGTGTGCGGGCGGCAAAGCCCAAATCAAAGCCCATCAGGCCAATGGTGACCGCGTCGTCATGACCACCGCCACCAACCGATTCATCACGGAACTCACTGCGGCGCACTTGGACATTAAAGAATTGATCGCCACAGAAGCAGAAATTCAAGATGGCTTGTTCACAGGACGAACAAGTGGCGTATTGAACATGCGCGAAGGAAAAGTCAGACGGCTCTTGACCTGGTGTACCGAACAATCTCTCAACTGGGAACAACTTGAAACATGGGGTTACAGCGACTCCATCAACGATCTGCCTTTGTTGGAAGCCGTGACGCATGCAACCGTCACACAAGGTGATCCAAAGCTGCGTGCCGAGGCCTTCAAACGGGACTGGCCACAAACAGATTGGTTTTGAATCTGGCCCGCGGTCGACATCGCGGGTTTTGAATGTCGCTCAAGCAAGCACGGTCGGGTGCAACACAGCATGCGAAATCACGCATGCCGCATCAACAGTCATGCTCTTTGCAGCAATGGCCTCAACCACTTGCGTTGGCGACAACAAACTGAATTCGGCCACTTCACCATCTTGATTGAGGGGCTGCGCATCAGCGGGAACCCTCAAGTTATAAACCCACAAGACTTCATGGTGCCAACCTCGGGCCACGGCTCGGCAGGTGGTCACTTGGCCATTGGCCAATGCTGTCAGAGCAAGACCTTCAGACAAGCCTGCCTCTTCCGCCATTTCACGGACAACACAGCTTTGCAAAGACTCATGCACAGGCAAACCACCCGCAGCGATGTTGTCAAGCATGCCAGGGTCGGTAGGTTTGCTCAGCGAGCGACGCCCACACCACATGAAACCTTCCTCTGTAAAACCATTGACATGCACGGCGTGGCTGCGCAAACCAAAAAATCGAAATGCTGCACGCTCCATTTCAAATGCTGACTTCAAGGCAGCCGCAGGTTCAGCGCACCGCCCCTGCGACAAGATATCCGCATCCGACCAGTAACTGAATTTTTCGTTGCGCCAGCCAGTGATATGACCCAGTTCGCGCAACGCCAGTGCGAGCTCTGCCAAAGCAAGGCTGCGCGACGCATGGCTGCGTTCAGGCGTATCCCAAACCAATCCATGCGGCACGCGCTTCCACTCTTGACGCCAATTGAGAATGAGGTGCGCATGCTCTGGTGTGAAGTACCCTGTTGGCGACTGCGCATCGCTCAGATACCAAGGCACAGCGTCTTCTGGCGAAACCTGCATGGCTTGCTGCAAACATTGCTGCAACACCTGTCGCTCGGCGGCACTCAAAGCGCTTTGAAATTTTTGAATACAAGTCTTGATCACTGGGAGTCTTTCTTTGGCCCGGTAGTGGTCCAAGATCATCGCACCACTCACTGGACAATCGAACGCAGCAAGAGGTTCACCAGATGTCCTTGACCATTTCAGAGCCAACGGCAATGGCTGGCAAACGCGCATTGACGCTGCGCTGCGTCAATTCATTGCAGAGCACCCTGGCTCTCGCTGAGCTCAGCCCTTGGCGGCTTCCAGCGTGTCGCGGGTTTGCAGGGCGACCTTGCGGGCGGCTTCGGCAAAGTCTTTGCCACTCGAGGCATACAGCACGGCACGCGACGAATTGACAATGATCGAGCCTGCGCTGCTGCCGTCGGAGTTGCCACGCCAGCCTGCCTTGACCGTGGCCACCGCATCGCCGCCTTGTGCGCCCACACCGGGAATCAACAGCGGCACGGTGGGCGCGATCTCACGAACACGTTCAATCTCTGCGGGGTAGGTGGCGCCGACCACCAGGCCCAATTGGCCGTTCAGGTTCCAGGGGCCCTGGGCCAG
>CAIZSE010000093.1 GCA_903935585.1 uncultured Burkholderiales bacterium
GGGCTGCAAGGTGACTTCGGTGGCGTAGTCGACGTTGGTGGCCAGGCCCATGAAGCTGCCGGCTTTGGCGCGGGTGTCGCGGTACTCGGGCAGGTAGCGCCCGGCCTGGCGCATGAGCCAGACGGGGGTGTGGTCGGTGGCTTGGCGCAGGCAGGCGCGCAAGAAAGTGTCGTTTTGCAAGGGGGCAAACGAAGAGGGTGTGGGGTTCAAAGAACGGTGGTTCATGGTGTGATTGTGGCAGGACGAATGCGGGCGCTGGGGGCAGCTTTGGCGGGGATTGGGCTATTTCGCGGGCGGTAGTTTTTGCAGGGCTGCCTGCACCTCGGACACGCTGGGCAGCTCGGACAAAAGCACAGGGGGCTGGCCTGGTGCGTGCAGTGCGTACACCGGCACGCCGCTTCGCCCCATGGCGGTCAAGGCTTGGGTGATGGCCGGGTCACGGCGCGTCCAGTCGGCACGCATCAGCACCACTTGCCGCGCCTGAAAGTCGGCCAGTAACCGGGCATCGGCGAGTGTGGTTTTCTTGTTGTATTGGCAGGTCACGCACCAGGCGGCCGTGAAGTCCACAAACACCGCGCGGCCTGCGTCGAGCTGCGCTTGCTGGGCCGCAGGGGACCAGGCTTGCCAGCCTGATGTTGGCGCCGAGGCTTGGCTGGGCGATGCGTTACCACTGTTGCCGTTGAGATGGCTTTCAGGAGCTTCGCGCAGGGCCAGGGGCAACCAGCTGGTGCTCACCCAGATCAGGGTGCCCAAGGCCAGCGTGCTCATGACCCATCGCGTGCGGCCCGACAAGCCCAGCGCCCAGACCAGCCAGGCCACCGTCAGCAACATGGCCAGCAAACCGCTGGCTCCGTCGATGCCGGTTTGTTGGCCCAGCACCCACAACAGCCAGACGACGGTGGCGAACATGGGAAAGGCCATGGCCTGGCGGAACACCACCATCCAGGCCCCGGGGCGCGGCAGCGCGCGGGCGATCCCGGGCCACCCACTGGCCAACAGGTAAGGCAAGGCCATGCCCAAGCCCATGGCGGCAAACACCGTGAGCGCCTGCCAGACCGGCAACGCAATGGCCAGGCCCAGCGAAGCGCCCATGAAGGGGGCGGTGCACGGCGAAGCCACGGCCACGGCCAGCACGCCCGACAAACCCGCATTCAGGGTGGGGTGGCGGCTTTGCATGCTGGCCAGGCCGCTGGGCAGCATCTGGCCAAATTCAAACAACCCGGCCAGGTTCAGCCCCAGCAGGGTGAACAGCAATGCCAAGCCTGCCACCACGGGTGGCGATTGCAATTGAAAGCCCCAGCCGAGTTGTTCGCCTGCCGCCCGCAAGCCCAGCATCAAGCCGCCCAATAGCATGAAGGACAGCACGGCCCCCACGGTGTAGGCGGCACCTGCGGCACGGTGTTGGGCCTGGGAGGTACCAGGTTGTGCAAAGCCCAACACCTTGATGGCCAGCACAGGAAACACACAAGGCATGAGGTTGAGCAACAAGCCGCCCAGCAGGGCGCCCAAAATCGCCAACGCCAAACTGAGGGCGGTGCTGTCACCGCCTTGGGCCAAGGACTTCGCCTGAGCGCTGGCGTTGTCTGCCAGGGCCTTGGCCAATGCGGGCGAAATTTCGGCCGGCGCAGCTTGCGCCAGGGCGGGCCAGGTGCCTTGCACCGGCGTTTCAACCTCCAGCGCCGGGGCCTTGGGGGCGGATTCGGGCCCCACAGCGATCACCCAGCGCATGGTTTTAGGGCTGTCGCTGCGCTCATCAGAGACCGGAATTTGGGCGGTCCAGACCGCGCCTTGCCAGCTTTGCGTCCAGCCTTTGCCTTGCACGGCGGCGTTGTGCACCACGTGGGCCGTCACCGGAAACGCGCTGAGTGTCTGGCCCCGCCAGTTTGCGGGCAGGCCATGCAGGCTCAGGCTGAGTTGCTTGGCGTCTTCAGACACCCGGGTCTGGCCACCGGTGATCCAGGTGCCAGCTTGCTGTTGCTGGGGCAGCATTTGGGGGCCGAGTTTTCGGGCGGCGTCAAACAAGGCCGCTTGGCCTGTCTGGGGGGCGGCCGAAGCCAAGTTCAGCGTGAATCGGCCTTCTTGCGGAATGCACTCCTGGCGGCAGACCAGCCATTCGGCCTGCAGCTTCAAAGTCAGCTGACCGTTGGCAGGAAACTTGAAGTCCGCGCGAACCGTCACCGGCACGACCAGCAAGAGGCGGCCCTCGTAGCCGTAGTTGGCCAGTGTGCCTATCGGGATCTTTTTAGGCAGGGGCCAGGTGATGCCGCCCGCCTGCAAGCCCTCGGGCAGTTGCCACTGAAGCCGCGTGGGCAAGCCCGAATCGCCAGGGTTTTGCCAATAGGTGTGCCAATGGGGCTGGTGCTCGATCTGCAGGCCCAGCCAGAAAGTTTGCCCGGCTTGAATGCCCTGAGGAGCGTGCACCAGCAGTTCGCTGCGCACCTGGTCTGTGTTGACCACGTGGGTGCTGCCGGCCAGCAGCGCAGAAACGCCCGAGGCGCTGGCGGCTGGGGTTGAAAAAAGTGGGCTGGTTTGTGCACGGCTCAGGCCGGGAAAGCATGCCCAAAGCAGGGCCGACAAGACCAGGGCGCCCATGCCGGGCCAACGCAGTGGTTCCAGGCCCCGACCCAGCCACCGACACAACACAAAAACGTTCAACACCCACTCCCAATTCAGCCCCGACAGCAACAGGCGGGGCACCCTGAAAAAGGCACTGTACACCGCCCCCGTGCAAAGGCCGGTGGCGCCGATGTTTCGGCCTGATGCGAAACGGGATTGCGCCATGCGCCAGCAAAGCCCGGGAGGCTCCGTGCCGAAGGACGCCCGTCGCTTGCGAAAGCTCCATTAAGATGGCGCCATGCAAAACCCTTCCCGCTTTTGGGCCGACTGGACCACCACCGATTTTCAGGCGCTGGCGCTGAGCCGGGCCATCGCCGTGCTGCCTGTGGCTGCCACCGAGCAACACGGGCCGCACCTGCCGCTGTCGGTGGACACCGACCTGGTGCAGGGCGTGGTGGCGGCGACTTTGCCGCACCTGCCTGCCGACTTGCCGGTCTTGTTCTTGCCGACCCAAACGGTGGGCCTGAGCCCTGAGCACGCCCGTTTTGCAGGCACCTTGACGCTGAAGGCCGAGACCGTGATCCGCTTGTGGACGGACATCGGCGAATCCGTGGCCGCCAGTGGCGTGCGCAAACTGGTTTTGCTGAATGCCCACGGTGGGCAGGTCAGTGTGATGGACATCGTGGCCCGCGATCTGCGCGCCCGTCTGGGCATGTTGGTGTACAGCGTGAGCTGGTTCAATTTGCCCATGCGCGATGCTCAGGGGCAGGATGTGAATGCGCTGTTCAGCGCCGAAGAGCATCGCTTCGGCGTGCACGCGGGCGACAGCGAAACCTCCATGATGCTGGCGCTGCGGCCCGATCGTGTGCGCATGGACCAGGCACAAAATTTCCGCTCCACTTCGCAAGACCGCGCAGAGCGCTTTGAGATTCTGGGCAACGGCAAAAGCGCCAAACTGGGTTGGCAAATGCAGGACTACAACCGCCATGGTGCAGCGGGCAATGCCGCCGCAGCCACCGCAGCAAAAGGGCAGGCCGTGCTGGATGCCTCGGGCTTGGCTCTGGCGCAGTTGTTGTCGGAAATTGACCGATTGCCGCCCGATACCCTGAGCGATCAGGTCAGCTGAAGCGACCCGGCGTTCAGACCCGGGGCAGCAGCAGTTCGCAATGGTCGCGGCTCACGCTTTTGGGGTATTCACGCGTGGTGTCGATGCAGCCGCCTTGGGCATAGACGCCCTGGGGGTCGCGCATGCGGATCATTTTTTCCAGGACTTGCGCTTTGACCTGGGGGTTGGCCATGGTTTCGGCCACGAGGCGGTCCACCACGGCTTCGTCCATTTGCAATTCGCCCTGGGCGTCGGTGTACACGCCGTGGCGCCAATGGAATATTTCGATGGCTTTGGACTCGAGCGTAAAAGGCGTTTCGCGTTTCCAGAAGTTGCTGAACAAACCACCGCCCATGTACATGACCCAGGAGCCTTCAAAACCCGTGACATCCGATGACCGTTCGTCAGGGTTGCGAAACCAAAGCCGATCGCCGGGGATGTAAAAGCGGGCGGGCAGGGGGTGTTCCATGCTGCCGTATTCGACCAAGAAAACTTCGTGAAACTGGCCTGAACGAATGGCGTGGCGCTCGTTCAGTTTTTGCAGTTCGGCCAGCAAAGCGGGGTGATGGGCCTCGGCTTCTTGTGCAATGCCCAGCAAAATCACGTATTCGGTGGCGCGGTAGCAGGAAAAGTCGTAGAGCTTGCCAGTGGCCTCGGGTTGCGTGGCGGCGATCAGCGCCTGGATCAGGGGGCGCCCCGGTCTGAGGATGAAACCGGGTTCTTCTTCGTAATGCCAGTCGGCTTCAGGCCGCTCAGCCGCTTCGGTTTTGAAGGCCAGCGCCGTTTTGCGGGCAGCCAGGGCCATGTTGCGCCGCACCCGGATGTGCGAAGCCAAAGCGTCCAGGCTGGCGAACTGAAAGCGGTGGGGAGACCCCAGCAAGGCGATCCATATTTCGCGCTCAAGCGCCCAAACCTCTTGGTTGGCGGGGTCCGACGAGTCGAGAGGCCCTGGCCGCTCGTGCAAAGCCAGGGTGTCGTGACCAGGCATACAGGCTTGCTGGAACTCGGGGCGCAGGCTGCAAATCAGGGCAACCAGACCATCTTTGGCGGGCAGCGTGAGGGTTTGCACAGCGGATTGGAGGCCCCAATCCTTGAGCCATGCCGAAAGATCTAAGGCCAGTCGATCGGCCTGATTGGCCGGGCAGGCGGAGAGTTGGATGCCACCCTCCAGTGACTGAAGAGCAAGCCAGGCAGTCGAACAGTTCATCTAGGCTATTTTGCCCGTTGTTGAACAAGGCTTTTCCTAGGGATTACACCCAATATTTGCAGGGCCTTTTCTAGGGGTTACACCCCTTGCTTGCAGGGGCTGGTTTCAGGCGAAGGTGACCCAGCTTTTGTGCGCATCGCTGTCCAGGTGAGGCAAGGTGTTGTAGGTCAGCAGCATGTGCCGTTTGGGGTTGAACACGAACTCGGTGAGGGCTGTGTTGCGGATGCGCAGGTTCAGCTCGATGGTGGTTTCGGCCGGGGTGCCCAGCACCCGGCCCACCGCGGTGGAGATGGGGCCGCCGCTCGAGACCACCATGACATCGCCTGCATGGTTTTGCCGCACATGGTCAAGCGCCGCCTCTATGCCACCCACAAAGTCGGTGTAGCTGGTCATGCCGCGTGGCTGGGTGCGCCCGGCCATCCAGGCTTGCAGTGCATCACGCAGCAGCCGGAAGTGGTGGCGGTACAACTCGGGTGTGTCGGGCTTGGCCAGTGGCTCGGGGTGAATCGCTTCGATCAAGGCTTGGCTGTCGTATTCGTTCAGGCCCGGCCAGACGGCGGGGGTGTGCGACAGGCCCGCGCCTTCGGCAATGCCTTCCCAGGTTTGACGGTGGCGCTTCAAGCTGCCCATCATCACGGCCTCGATCGGGGCGTCTTGCAATTTGGGCCGCAGGTATTCACCCAAACGCACCGCTTGCTGGCGACCGAGTGCGCTGAGTTGGTCGTAATCGTCGGCCCCGAAAGAGGCTTGTCCGTGGCGGACTAAATAGAGTGTTCCCATGGACAGCGATTGTGGTGGCGAGGGAGCGCTGCTTTTGTCCCAGGAGCGACCGGGTCGGTGGGGGGTGGCGTGGTCAGGCAGCTTGTGCCAGCACTTGAAGCAGTGTGCTGGCGTCCACATTGCCACCGCAAAGGGTGGTGCCAACCACTTGACCCTGCAATTGGTTGCGGTCAGCCCAAGCCGCGGCAAAGCTGGCTGCACCAGCACCTTCGGCCAGGTTGTGGGTGTCGGTGTACAGGTCGCGCATGGCTTGGGCCACTTGCACATCGCTGACCTGGACCACGCGGTCCAATCCAGCTTGCAGGATGGCCAGCGCTTGCGGGTCGGCGCGGCGCACGGCCATGCCATCGGCCAGCACGGTGCTGACCGGGGACTCGACCACGCAGCCTGCGGCCATCGAGTCGACGTAGGTGGTGGCGTGTGCGCTCACCACACCCACCACTTTGACGGGGTGCCCAAGGGCTTGTTTGGCCGCCAGTGCGGCGCAGGCTCCCGAGCCCAAGCCAATCGGCACGTAAAGCACATCGAGTGCGGGCACCGCTTGTAAAAACTCGAGCCAAGCTGTGGCCACACCCAGTACCAGGGCCGGGTGGTAGCTGGGCACCATGTGGGCGCCTCGCGCCTGGGCCAGGCTCAAGGCGTGTTCGCGCGCGGCCTGGAAGTCGTGGCCATGTTCGATGAGCTGGGCGCCCAGCGCCCGCATGGCGACATTTTTCTCGGTAGAGTTGCCCAGAGGGACCACGATGGTGCAGGCCACGCCGTGGCGTGCGGCCGCATAAGCGATGCTTTGGCCATGGTTGCCCCGGGTAGCACAGATCACTTCTTGGGGCATCTGGCCTGAACGGGCCAGGTGTTCAAAATAAGTCAGGCCGCCTCGCACCTTGAAGGCACCCACTGGGGTGTGGTTTTCGTGTTTGACCCAGCAGTCGGTGCCCAGCCGCTGGCTGAGGGTGGTCCAGCGGTACTGGGGCGTGGGGCCAAAGGCTGCGTAGACGGCGTGCGTTGCCGCTTGTATTTGGGCCAATGTGGGCAGGTCGGTGTGCATGGTGTTTTCAGCGTTTCAGGTCTTGAGGTTCGGGGGGTTCAAAGCGAGACATGGCCTTCAATGCAGCCGACGACATCGCCGCCCACCCAGATCTGGCCGGTGTCGTCTTGTGACAAGAACACTTGCCCGGCGCGTCCCAGCAGGGTGCCTTGTCGGGCGCTGTAAGGCGCGCTGATGTGGCCGTCAGCGATCAGCCATTGCGCAAGCGAGGCGTTCAGGCTGCCGGTGACCGGGTCTTCGGCGATGCCTACCGGGGCGGCAAAGGCGCGCACTTCCAGGTCGGTCGGGTCATGGGCAAGGCCGGGGTGCGGTTGGCCAAAGGCGCGCGCTTCGCGGTTGGCGCGGCGGATCAGGCCTGTTGTTGGCACGGTTCTGCGTGCGGCCAAGCCGACTTTGGTGCCCAGCCGTTTCAGGGCCACATGGTCGGGTTCCAGCGCCAAAAGGGTGTCGACGCCGTTCACCAGCAAGCCCAGCCAGTGCGGGCCGTTGTTCAGGTGCTGTGACGCGATGACTTCGGACGCTACCAGCCCCAAAGCCGCCAGCACCGGGGCGAGTTCTGCCGCGGGGATGTCCTGACGGGTCAAGGGTGGCGCTGCGAACGCCCAGCGTTGTTGGGTGAGCTTGAGTTTGACCAAGCCGACAGCACATTCCTGCACCAGCACGCCTGCTTGTTGGGGCTGGCCCCCGGCTTGACGCCAGGCGTAGGCGGTGCCCAGCGTGGGGTGTCCGGCAAAAGGCAATTCGGCACCCGGCGTGAAAATGCGCACGCGGTAGTCAGCCCCGCCTGCAGCCCCTTCTGGCGTTGGGGGCAGCACGAAGCTGGTTTCGCTCAACTGCGTCCAGGCGGCAAAGCGCTGCATTTGCGCGTCGCTCAGGCCTTCGCCATCCAGCACCACGGCCAGCGGGTTGCCCAGAAAGGCGGTGTCGGTGAACACATCAACTTGTTGGAAGGCACGTTGTGTCATGGCGTTTGCTCGCTGGGATGTGCCTTAAGGCGCTGTTTCAGTGAAAGTCTGGCAGGGTGCACTTGTGGCACCCTTGTTTATGCTGGCTTCAAAGCGATTCCCGAATCGCGGCAGCCAGTGCCACCATGCCGGTGTTGATCTGGTCCACTGTGGCGGTCACGAAGGACAGACGCACGGTGCTTTCGTCAGCGCCTTGTGCATAAAAAGCCGAGCCGGGGACAAAGGCCACACCTTTTTTCACGGCTTTGTCCAGCAGCGGGATGGCTTTCATGCCAGGTGGCAGTTGCACCCACAGGAACATGCCGCCGGCCGGGCGGTTCCAGGTGAGGCCCAGACCGGCCATTTCCCGATCGAGCGCGGCCAGCATGGCCTCGCACTGCTTTTTGTAAAGCGCCCGGATGGTGGGCACATGGCGGTCGATGAAGCCGTCCTTGAGGACTTCGGCCACCACGCGCTGGTTGAAGCTGGGCGTGTGCAGGTCGGCGGCCTGCTTGGCCTGCAGCAACTTGGGGTAGAGCGTTTTGGGGGCTATCAAATAGCCCAGGCGCAGGCCGGGTGCCAGGATTTTGGAAAACGAGCCCAGGTACACGCTGCCATCGGGGTGGCGCGAACTCAGCGAGGGCGCTGGGGGTGCGTCAAACCAAAGGTCGCCATAAGGGTTGTCTTCGATGATGGGCAAACCGGTCTCTAGGGCCACTTGGGCCACCGCGGCGCGGCGCTCTTCGGTCATGGTGCGGCCGGTGGGGTTCTGGAAGTTGGGCAACAAATACACAAAGCGGGCCTTGTCTGCGCCGGTGCCGGCTTTGGCGCGCAGGTCTTCGGCGTCCACACCGTGCGCGTCGCTGTTCACGCTGACCACGGTGGGCTCCATCGGGGTGAAGGCCTGCAGGGCGCCCAGGTAAGTGGGGGTCTCGACCAGGATGCGGCTGCCTGCGTCGATCAGGATCTTGGCCACCAGGTCCAGCCCTTGTTGGCTGCCGGTGGTGATCAGCACCTGGTCCGGGCTGACTTGCATGCCTTGTTTGCGCAGGTCTTGCGCCACCCACTCGCGCAAGGGGCCATAGCCCTCGCTGGCAGCGTATTGCAAGGCGACTTTGCCGTCCTGACTCAGCACGCGTTCGCAGGCAACGCGCATCTCTTCAATCGGGAAGGTCTGGGGTGAAGGCAGTCCCCCGGCAAAGCTGATGATGCCCGGGATCTCGGTGACCTTGAGGATTTCTCGAATTACCGAGGGGTTCATTTTTTCAGCGCGTTGGGCCAGGGTCCAGTTCATTGTTTTTGCTCCTTGAGGTCTTGTGAATTTTTTGTGGGGGTTGTCGGGGCTTGGGCCATGCGTCGGCCTGCGAAAACCGTGAACACGACCAGCAGGGCAAAGCCCAGGGTCATGGCATCCAGCGATTCTCCCAGCAATGGAATGGCCGCCAGAATGGTGATGAAAGGTTGCAGCAATTGGGTTTGGCTGACCCGCAGGGGGCCGCCCAGCGACAGGCCGCGAAACCAGGCAAAAAAGCCCACCCACATCGAGAACACCCCAACGTACAGCAGGGCCAGCCAGGCAGCAGGCGCAATGGCGTGCTCGGGCCAGGTGAGCCAGGCACCGGGTACCGTCATGGGCAATGCCATCACGCAGACCCAGCTGATGACTTTTTCGGCGCCGAGGCTGGCCGTGATTTTTGCACCGGCCACATAACCCAGCGAGGCGGCCACCACTGCGCCCAGTAACAAGGTGTCGGCCCAGGTCAGCCCAAAGCCATGCCCAAGCTGGGCGGACCGCAGCAGGCTGTAAAGGGCGACCAGAGCACTGCCCAGCACTGCAAACACCCAAAACCCCAAGCGAGCCCGTTGGTGCATGAGCCAGGCGGCTGCGGCGGCCGTGGCCAGCGGCAACAAGGCCGTGATCACGGCGGCGTGGCTGGCGGTGACGTGGCGCAAGGCCCAGCCCAAAAGCAAGGGGTAACCGATGACATTGCCTGCCAGCGAGAGCAGCAAGGGGCCGCGTTGTGTGGCTTGAGGCCAAGGCGCGCGAACGGCGATCAGGTAAATGACCGACAGGCCACCTGCCAGAGCAGCGCGTGCAAACGTGACAAACCAGGGGGACAGTTGCGGTGCATCGACCGTGCCGGTGGCCAAACGGGTCATGGGCAGGGTGAGTGCAAAAATCACCACGCCCAGCAGGCCCAGCCACAGGCCAAGGTTTTCGCGCTTCGTGCGTTCGTCGGTCGTTTCTTTCATGGCCGCTTTTCAGGTGACACTTTGGCGCAAGCCATTCAAAATCCACAGGGCCGTGGCCACCAGCGCCACCGACATGCAGCGGTTGAACATCAACAAACGGCGCCCGTGCGCCAGCCAATGCCGCAGCATCGAACCGGCCACGGCATAGGTCAGGTTGCTCACAAAACCATAGGCCACCATGATCGGCAGCAGCATCAGCGTGCGCTCGGTGGCGTCTTCTCGCCCCGCCACCCAGCCGGCCACGATGGCCAGGGCCAGCATCCAGGCTTTGATGTTGAGAAACTGCAGCCCCACGCCTTGTACAAAGCCCACTTGCAGCTTGTTGCTGTCGGTTTGCTGCAAGCTGCCGCTTTGCCACAAGCGAGAGGCGAGCCACAGCAAATACCCCGTGCCCAGCGTCACGATGCCCCAGCGCAAAGGCGGCCAGGCCACCACCAAGCCGCCCAGTCCGGTGGCGCAAAGCGTGAACAATATTCCCCATCCGACGGGCACTGCCAACACAAAGCGCATGGCGCGTTTCAGGCCGTGGTTGGCGGCCATGGCCGTCGACAGGGTGGTGTTCGGCCCGGGTGTGAAGCTGCTGACGGTGGCAAGCACCAAAAGGGCGCTGAGTTCAGAGGAAGTCATGCTGTTGAATGTAGCGCCAGAATGAGTACAGTATCGGTACAGTTTGTAAGAACATTCCGGAAACTGTATTGCCCTTAACGTCGACACACGCCACCTCAATCTGCCCATGTCTTTGCTCAGCCGAGAATCCACCCAGCCCTTGACCGAACAATTGGCGCAGCGGTTTGTGGCGCGCATTCGCGACCAGTTGTTGGTGTCAGGTGCTCGCCTGCCCTCGGTGCGGCAATGCGCCCAGGTGCACGGTGTGAGCGCGTCCACCGTGGTGGCCGCTTACGACTGGCTGGTGGCGCAAGGCTGGATTGATGCCCGTCCGAATCGGGGGTTTTTTGTGCGCGATCGGGCTCAGCGCATACCGCCACCATCGACCGTTGCCCGAGGCGCCGAGACCAGCCCGCCTCCCGTGAATGCATCAAGCCTGATTCGGGGCATGTTTCACCAACCCAGCGCAGAGCCGCAGCCGGGCATGGGCGTGTTTCCGCCTGATTGGCTGGACGCCGACTTTTTGTCTGCGGCCTTGCGCAAGGTGGTGGCCAGTCCGGCACTGCGTGAGGCTTCTTTGCGCTACGGCGAGCCACAGGGGGACACAGGTTTGCGCGACATCTTGTCGTCCAAGCTGGCCAGTCTCGGCTTGCACGCTGCGCCAGGACAATTGATCACCACGGTGGGGGCGACCCATGCGCTTGACATCATCAGCCGGACCTTGTTGAGGCCTGGCGATTGCGTGATGGTCGAAGAACCCGGTTGGGCCATTGAATTTGCCAGATTACAAAGCCTGGGCGTTCGCATCTTGCCTGTGCCGCGCCTGGAGACGGGGCCCGATCTGGAAGTGGTCGAGCGCTATGCGCAACTGCATGCGCCCAAGATGATGGTCAGCGTATCGGTCTTGCACAACCCCACGGGTTACGGCTTCTCATTGCCTTGTGCGCACCAGTTGGTGAACCTGGCGCACCGCTACAACTTTTACGTGGTCGAAGACGATACCTACGGCCACATGGCACCCTCGCATGCGGTGCGATTGTCGGTGCTCGATGGCCTGCAAAAAACCATTTACGTCAGCGGCTATGCCAAGATCCTCGCGCCCAGTTGGCGCGTGGGCTATCTGGCGGCTTCGGCCGATCTGAAGGACGCGTTTTTGGACACCAAATTGTTGTCCACGCTCACCACCCCTGTGTTGTTTGAAAAGGCACTGGCGATGTGTCTGGAGCAGGGTGCGATTCGGCGTCACACCGAGCGCTTATCGCAATTGCTGGACGCTGCCCGCAGCCGCAGTGTGAAGCTGGCGCTGGCGCACGGGTGTCAGTTCGTGGCGCCGCCTCAGGGATTGTTTGGCTGGGTCGATGTCGGGGTGGACACCGATGTGCTGGCATTGCGCATGCACGATGCCGGGTACCTGTTGGCCCCCGGCTCTTTGTTTCATGCCGATCGCAGGCCGGGCTCGCTCATGCGCGTGAACTTCGCCAGCACCCAAGACGAAAAGTTCTGGCGGGCGCTGGCCAGGACGCGTGCTCAATTGCTTTGAGGCGCCGCCGAGTCAGCGGGTGGAGAGCGTTTCCCAGCGCTCCATGGACGCCAGCAGGAGATCGTCGATTTCGGTGTCGCGCCTGAACAGTTGCTGTGCCAATCCTGGGTCACGTTGATAAACACTGCCATCGGCCAACTGCGCACGCGTGAGGGCTTGTTCTTTTTCCAGGGTCTCGATCTTGGTGGGCAGTTCGGTCAATTCGCGTTGCTCTTTGTAGCTGAGCTTGCTTTTGGCAGGTGGAGCTGTAGCGGCCGCAGACGTGGCCGCCGGGCTGGCTTGTGGTGCAGGTGGCGTGTTGCCAGTGCGCTGTGCAGCTTGGGCCCGGATGGCCTGGCTGCGTTTGGACTGGACCAGCCAGTCTTGCACAGAGCCTTCGTATTCGCGCCAGAAACCGGGTTGATCCGGGGCACTTTCGCAGGCGATGATGCCGGTGACCACGTTATCCATGAAGGCGCGGTCGTGGCTGACCAGGAACACCGTGCCTTCGTAGGTTTGCAACAACTCTTCCAGCAGTTCCAGGGTTTCGATGTCCAGGTCGTTGGTGGGTTCGTCGAGCACCAACACGTTGGCTGGGCGTGCAAACAAACGGGCCAGCAGCAGGCGGTTGCGTTCGCCACCAGAAAGTGAACGCACAGGCGATGTGCCCCGCGCGGGAGAAAACAGGAAGTCACCCAGGTAGCTTTTGACGTGCTGGCGCTTGTTGCCGATCTCGATCCATTCGCTGCCGGGGCTGATGAAGTCTTCCAGCGTGGCGTCCAGGTCGAGTGCATCGCGCATTTGGTCAAAGTAGGCGACTTCGAGCTTGGTGCCGCGGCGCACTTCGCCACTGTCGGCCTCAAGTTCGCCCAGAATCAATTTGAGCAAGGTGGTTTTACCCGCCCCGTTGGGCCCCAGCAAGCCGATCTTGTCGCCACGCAACAGGGTGCCGGTGAACTTTTGGATCACTGTGCGCACGGAGCCATCGGCTTGGGTGAAGCTCTTGCTCACGTCGGTCAACTCAGCGACCAGCTTGCCGCTGGGCACGCCCGAGGCCACTTCCATCCGCACATTGCCGACTTTTTCGCGACGTGCCGCGCGCTCGCCACGCAGGTCTTGCAGCCGGGTGATGCGGCTTTGGCTGCGGGTGCGGCGTGCTTCCACGCCTTTGCGGATCCAGATTTCCTCTTGAGCCAGCAGCTTGTCGGCTTTGGCCTGAACCACGGCTTCTTGTGCAAGCTGGTCTTCTTTCTGGATCTGGTATTGCGCAAAGTTGCCAGGGTAGGAGCGCAGTTTGCCCCGGTCCAGCTCCACAATTCGGGTAGCGATGCGGTCCAGGAAGGCCCTGTCGTGGGTGATGGCAATCACGCTGCCCTTGAAATCAATCAGCAAGTCTTCCAGCCAGGTGATGGCGTTCAGGTCTAGGTGGTTGGTCGGCTCATCCAATAAGAGCACGTCAGGGCGAGTGACCAAAGCCTGAGCCAGGGCCACACGTTTGCGCATGCCCCCTGACAAAGATTGCACCACGGCATTCGGGTCAAGTTGCAGCCGCTGCAGTGTTTCGTCAAGCCGTTGCTCCCAGCCCCAACCATCCCGGGATTCGATCTGGCCTTGCAAGGTGTCCAGGTCGCCGCGGCTGTGTGTGTAATCGTCGATCCATTGCACGACCTCGGCCAGACCTTCACGCACGGACTCAAAAATCGTGTGATCGGGTATCAGGACGGGTTCTTGCGCCACATAGGCGATGCGAACACCCTGCTGCAAATGCAATGACCCATCGTCAGGGCGCTCCATGCCTGCCA
>CAIZSE010000094.1 GCA_903935585.1 uncultured Burkholderiales bacterium
CACATTGCTGCAGATTTTGTCGGTCTCGCTTTTCGAGAAAACTGAGGTTTCAAGCGCCTTGCAGCTCGAAAGAAACACTAGCGATAGCCCAGACGACGGTAACCAGTTGAATTTATTCACTTTTTAACCGGACACTACTGAAGATTTAGGGAAACTCTGCAAAAGTCCCGCTCCTGTGTGCTTGGTGTAAGTCCCGTCCAGCATCATTGATCTATGAAACAAGTAAGCCTTGATTTGAGCCTGAGCGTGAAGAAAACCCGCAAGCGCGAGTTCCTGGATCAGATGGACAAAGTCGTTCCGTGGCAGGCGCTGATCGAGTTGATCGCGCCTTATTACCCCGAAGGCAAGAAGGGGCGTCCGCCCTTCTCACTGGTGACCATGTTGCGCACGCACTTCTTGCAGCAGTGGTTCACCCTGTCAGACCCGGGCATGGAGGAGGCGTTCTTTGATGTGCCCCTGTATCGGGAATTTGCCCAACTTCAAGAGTTCTCGCGCATGCCCGACGAAAGCACTATTTTGCGGTTCCGCCATCGATTGGAAAAGCACAAGCTGGCCGAACAAATCCTGGCCACCGTTAATGACTTGCTGATCGAGCGCGGTTTGCTGCTCAAGACCGGCACCGTGGTGGACGCCACGCTCATAGCGGCTCCCAGCTCCACCAAGAACAACGACAAAGCCCGCGACCCTGAGATGCACTCCAGCCAAAAGGGCAACCAGTGGCACTTTGGCATGAAGGCCCACATTGGCGCGGACGCTGAGTCTGGCTTGGTGCACACGGTGCGAGGCACATCTGGCAATGTTCACGATGTGCTCGAAGGCAACAGCTTGTTGCACGGGCAAGAAGTGGATGCGTATGGCGATGCGGGTTATCAAGGTATCCACAAACGCCCCGATGCCAAGCTTGGCGTGACTTGGCACGTTGCCATGCGCCCAGGCAAACGCAGGGCTTTGGACAAGAGCGATCCGCTTGATCAGCTGACAGACCAGGTTGAAAAAGCCAAGGCAGGGATTCGAGCCAAGGTAGAGCATCCGTTTCGGGTGATCAAGCGCCAGTTTGGTTACGTCAAAACGCGCTACCGTGGGCTGAAGAAGAACACGGCACAGTTGGTCACCTTGTTTGCCCTGTCCAATTTGTGGATGGTGCGGACCAAGTTTCAAGGGGCGCAGGGATGAGCGCGTCAGAAGCCATGGGAAATGGCACTGCACAGGGACAGCCGGGGTCAAAGTGGTGCGAAAAACACCGTTTGGCCGGACTGACTGGGCCGAAAAAACAGGATTTGGAAGTCAGTAGCCATTTGCCACTGTCTGTGGCGAATTATTCAGACCATCCTTAGATTATTGAAATTAACGCGCATGCACATCGATTTCAATTCAAACGGCCTTATTTCACTGTTGCCGGGCCCCATTCTCGCTGAATGGACGCCTCATTTCGAGCGTGTGGAATTGTCTTTGGGTCAAAGGCTCTTTGACCGTGCTGATACGCAGGAATACCTGTATTTCCCCCTCACAGCCATCGTGTCATGGCTGAACACCCTTCAAAATGGGTCTTCAACCGAAGTCGCCATCACAGGCAGAGAGGGCATGGCTGGCATCTTTTTACTGATGGGCGCCACGCAAACACAAAGCAATGCCTTCGTGCAAAAAGCCGGATCAGCCCTGCGTATCCGATTGCGTGTGGTTCAGGAAAGTTTCGACCAAAACACGGATGTGCAGAAAATTTTTCTCAGGTTCACGCGAACCGTGCTGACACAACTGGCTCAAAGCACAGTGTGCTACCGGCACCACTCGCTGGAACAACAGCTTTGCCGCAAGCTCTTGCACACTCTGGACCGACAAGATGGTGAGATCATCCTGATGACGCATGAACTCTTGGCCCAAGCGCTGGGGGTTCGGCGCGAGGGCATCTCGCATGCAGCGTACCGCCTGATGAAAGACAACATCATCAGTTACGCCCGTGGACGCATCCACGTGATCGACCGACAAGCCCTAGAACACCGTTCTTGCGAGTGTTATGGCGTGATCTCCAAGGGGTTTCCGTTTTTCATCAACCAGATGGACGTGCCACCCCTCGCGCCAGCAAACTAGACCGACACCATCTGGTTGCGGATCGCGTAGCGGGTCAAGTCGGCCACCTTGTGCAAGCCGATCTTGCGCATGATGTTGCGGCGATGAACCTCCACTGTGCTGGGTGCAATTTGCAGGTTGCGTGCAATTTCCTTGGATGAATACCCGTCAGCAATCAAGCGAAGAACCTGCTCTTCCCGTCCCCCCAGATGACTCTTCAAGCTGACGTCACCTGATCTGGCCTTGCGAACGCTCTCCATCATTTCTGAAGCTGCGGCCTGGCACAAATACACACGACCGGCTGCAGCGGCCCGAACGGCGGACATCAACTCGTCGATGCTGCTGGTTGTCGAGACATAGGCCTTGGCACCCGCATCCAAAATTTCAATGATCGAATTGCGATCGGACTCGGTGGAAAAGGCGACCATGTTTTTGGCAGGTTGATGGTTTGCGATCTGATGCATCAGTTGGATATCTTGTGAATCCTTGCCATGCATGCCGATCAGGACGACGTCTGGATCCAATTCATCACACAAGGCATTGGTCTGAAGGCCGTTGTCAGATATGCCCACCACATCCATGTCCTGGTGTGTGCGCAAAACTGCAGCAATCCCTTCAGAGACCACTTTGTGTTTGGAAGAAAGCAAAACTCGAATTGACATGTCAATGCCTCCAGATATGGCCAAAACGGCCTTCAAATTAGCAAGTCAAACCAATCGATCAGTGTTCATCACTCCTAAGACAGCTGTATGTAACAACATACTCTGAGCAGTGTATTGAATGATCACATGATTGACTGTGCGTAAAAACACACAACACAAGAGATAACTGCCGTGTTCAACAAGCAACTCACTGCAGCAACGAGCCACCTGAGGAGCTTGGCAGAGCCGGCGATGGCACATCTTTGCTGTTCATTTTTTCACTGATGTTCAAGGCTTCCTTCAAATGCTCATGCGCATTGAAAGAGTGGTGCTTGGACAACTTGGCATGGTGCAATGCCGCCTTGAAAGCGCCTGCATCATGGTGCCTGGCAGCCTCCTTGTTGCGTTGGTACGCATGCAGAAGCTCATCTGAAGCGCGGCGATAGTGGTCGCCAATGTGTTCCGCGTAGGCCTTTTCAAGCACTTCATTTTCATGGGTCATGTCAGCTCCTTATGGGTTATTTTTATGTTGCACCCGCACTTCAAACCAGCCCATGCTCTTGCATATAACGCTGCAAAGACATGCGGCCAGGGCAATTGAGCTTTTGATAAATGTGATGCAGATGCAGCTTGGCAGTTCCCTCACTGATGAACAATTTATTGGCTATTTTTTTGTTCGGCCAGCCTTCAGTCACCATGCGTGCCACGGTCATTTCTCGAGGCGTCAACAAATGGGATGCGTTTGCATTTTTCTTTTTCTGCTCCAGCAAAAGAGACATGGTCTTGACGGAGAGGTCTCGATCCAGCCACTTGCCCCCTTCGTGCACCGACTTGATGCATCGAAGCAGAACGTGCTTGGATTTTTCTTTGGACACCAGACCGGACACATCCAGGTCCAGCGCACGCATCACTTCGCCAATGGGTGCACCCGTGAACACCACCGGGCGTGTTTGCAATTTCTGCGCCCTGATCTCTTCAAGCAAGGACAGTCCACTTCGCTGGGACAAAGACAAATCCATCACCAAAATATGCGGCTGGTGCTGCTGCAGGGCCCGTAAAGCCTCATCGCCATTTCTGACGCAAGACTTCACCGAAAAATCTGGCGAGTCATGAAACACGTGGGACAAGCCCTCCAACATCACCGGATACGGGTCGGCAAGCACAAGATCAATGGACATGAATTTCATCCTCTTCAAGGTTTTACTCAGGCGAAAAGATTGTTTCCAACAGGAAATACCTCGCCTGATCTTTGCATCCAGAATAGGACACGATGCCCTTCTTTGTGATCCCCTGAATTGCTGAGTCGCACTACGTTCAAACCAGTAAGCCCACAAAAACAGGTAATCGAAACAGTGGTTTTTGATGCCAAGAAAATACCGTGGACACGTGCCGGCCTCCTTCAGCGAAACACCTTGTGTTTGATCGGCCGAATGGGTTTGGGCGCGCTTGCAGGCTTGTTGCCCAGGTATTCGCAAGCATGCCGAAAGCGTTGAAGTGTTTTTTGTGCACGTCCCAAAACGCTGCCTGCGGGATACCCGTTGACACCCAGTGCGCCAAAGCACACACCAGTCAAGAGCGCCATACCTTCGCTGGCCGTCTCCGCCACATGGATGTGAAATTTCCCATCAGATACCGCTTTGACCACCCGCTCATCGAGCATCAAATGCCTTTGGTTTCGGCTGGGCATCAGCACCCCTTGCTGACCATCCAGGCCCAGGCTTTCACAACTTCTAAAGTAGCCTTCAATCTTTTCGTTGATGCCGCCGACAGGCAGCAATTCGCCATGCTGATTGACCGCCCCCGTCACCGCAATGCCTTGCCGCAAGGGCAGGCCCGACAAACTCGACAACAAGGCAAAAAATTCGGCACATGAAGCCGAGTCACCCTCAACTCCGCTGTATTCCTGCTCAAATACCACCGCAGCATTCATGGCCAATGGCGCAATGTGGGCAAACAAGGCTGATAAATAGCTGTGCAAGATCAGCACCCCTTTGTCATGAATGGGGCCCGACAATTCCACCTCGCGCTCAATGTTGAGAAGGCCTTCTTCACCGGCATAGGTGCAGGCCGTCACGCGCACCGGAAAGCCAAAGCGGTAGTCCCCCAAATCCACCACGGTGAGCCCATTGATCTGTGCCACCTGTTCGCCCGTCACGACCAGCAGACGTTCACCATCCACAATGGTTTCCTGCAATCTTTGCTCCGGGTAGTTGTGTCGGTGAATCCGTGCCTGCCTGGCCTTTTCCACATCGATGGCATCCACGGTGGTGTTGCCGCGCTGTTTGGCCAGCGTTGCACTTTCAATCACCAAGGCTTCAGCCAAAGCAAAGATCGCGCTTTGTCGATCCTGGTCATCTGCCGTGCGATGGGTCTCCTCGATCAGGGCCGCCACGGCGGAGGCCGAAAAATGAGGCAAATTCATTTTTCTGCAGGCATGGCCTACAAAAATGGCCGTGGCATGAGCCGACTCGGTGGTGGCCGCAAAGCTCTCGGCAAAATCGACCTTGCAACGAAATCGCCGGGCAAACTCCGGGTCGGCTTCCTGCACTGCGTAGTACTCGTCGGCCGAAGCTACCAAAACAATCTTCACATCGATATCCAGCGCTTCGGGCTCCAGTGACACCGCTGCAATGGGGGCATACATCATGCCGGGCTCTTCGATCTGCAAGCGGCCATTGCGCATGAAGCGGCGCAGTTTTTCCCAGACATGAGGATCGGCCAGAAGATCACGCAGGTGCAACATGAGGAAGCCCCCATTCGCCTTGAGCAAGCTGCCTGCTCGAATCCTTGAGAAATCGGTCACCAACTCCCCGCTGTCCGATTCGTATTCGATGCTGCCAAACAGCGTTCTGAACAGGGGGTTATCCTTCAAAATGACAGGTGCGCCCTGCAGTGCATGGTTGTCCACCAGCAGGTTGACGCGAAACAGCGACAGCACGGCATCCAGCGCCTCCAGCCGAATTTCTTCTTCGTCACCGGGCTCGAACAAGGTCACATTTTCAAGAATGCTGTGGTGAATTTGTTCCATGAAAACGCCCAGCTTGACCCCATCTGACAGTGGTTGCTTGAGCGCATCCCGGATCAACTGGATTTCATGGTCCAGCATGGGCTTGAGGGTCTGCCGCCGCAGGGCCGACAAGCCTTCGTTCATGACCCGCTCCATGGCGCGCATTTTTTCCAGGTAGCGGCTGATCTCGCTTCGGAGTGACTCTTCGCTGACATCGATTTCTGCGCGTTGTTCGCGGCTCAAGGCCAAGGCTTTTCCCGCTGTCACGGGTTCACCCTGTGCATCTTTCAAGGTGAACACCATGTGCCCCTGGTCGCGCATCAAGGCGAAGTGGTGCGCCTCGGCATAGGCACTGAGGGCAAGATACCCACGATCTTCCTCGGTCTTGTAAGACGCCTCAATTCGCTTGCTTTCGGCCTTGAAGTCGTCTTGTCCCAAACGCTTGGGTACTTCGCTTTGCAGTCGCTTGGCCAGCTGCAGCATCAACTGGCGCAGCACACGACCTTGACCGGCCATCAGGCGCAAGGCCTGAGGGCGTTCTGGTTCATCAAAGTTATGCACATAACAAAGGTCTGGGGGAACCGGACGCTTTTCGGCCTGCATGTGCATCATCTGGCTGAGCAAGGTGGTGCGCCCACTGCCCACTTCGCCCAATACAAAGAGGTTGTAATCCGGCCCGGTCATGCCCATGCCGAACTGCGCGGCTTGTTTGGCCCGCTCCTGCCCGATCCACGGCAATGGCTGGTGCAACAACTCGGAGGTGTCCGAGAACCCCAACGAACCAGGCTCCACCGTTCGGCGCAACTGGGCCGCCCGCAACTCAAACAGCTTGCCTGTTGCCAAGGCAAAGGCAGGGTCCATGTCAAATGCCTCCAATGGTTCAACGGCTCAATACGGATACGATCAACTCTGCACCCACTGATCTGGAATTTATGCCCCGGTGACTTGCTTTTCCGTGTGCTGTATCACCCAGTCGAAATCAAGAGACAATGGAAACATGCAAGCTTCACCACCCGACAACCCACAAGCGCGCAACCCGCTTCATGGCCTGACCCTTGAAACCATCGTGACCCAGTTGGCCGACCATTACGGCTGGGCTGATTTGGGTGTCCGCATTCCGATTCGCTGCTTCACACACGACCCCAGCGTGGGGTCCAGCCTGAAATTTCTCAGAAAAACCCCTTGGGCCCGCGACAAGGTGGAAAGTCTTTACCTGTTCATGCTGCGCGACCAGAAACGGCAACTGCAGTCAGGCACCTGAGGACTGGTGCGCCAGCCAACAGACGCGCCCCCGTGGTCGCATTTAAGGTGGAGGCCTTTATTTCATCCAAGCTTGAAGCGAGTTCATATGACTGACCCTCAAACATCCCCCGAGAAACTGGTTGGCGCGACTGCTGGCGTTTCAGCCACCCTGCAAGAGGCTGCGCACGAAGCCAAGCCTGCTTTTGAACGTCTGGCGGATCGACTGTCCGAGAGCATCAGCGATATGGCGCACCACAGCCGTGATGCGGCTGTAGAAGCCCAAAAATTGCTGGAGCAAAAAACACACAAAGTCAGCTCTACGGCTGAGCATTACATCCATTGCGCTCCCTTCAAATCGGTTTTGATTGCAGCCGGTGTGGGCGCCGTTGCCGCCACCCTGGTGAGCTGGTTGATGCGTGCACGCCCCCATTGATGTCCAGGTTGTTGCTCAAGCTTTTTCTGCTGCCCCCGGACTTGCTCAAAATGCACGTTCATGGCTATGCCGATTTGGCCTCGGAGGAATGGGAACGGCAAGTCTGTGTCTGGAAAACACGCCTGCTTGTTTATGCCATGGGCACTGCGAGCGGGATCCTTGGTGTTCTGTTGGCGGGCGTGTCCTTGTTGCTTTGGAGTGCTCTGCCCGTGATCGATGAGCGCAGTGCGTGGCTTATGTGGCTTGTCCCTTCGGTGCTTTGCCTGTCCTCTGTCGCTTGCTGGGCTTGGGCCAGTCACTTCAAAATATCGCCTTCGTTTGAAAGACTGAAAGCCCAAATCGAGCTGGACATGCTGGCTTTGCGTCAAAGCCGAAACCCATGAGTGCGCCACAGACTGCCACGCCACTGACTGCCGAGCAACGTCTGGATGTGTCCAGAGCCCAGTGCCTCCAGGCCTTGCGCCAGCCCACATGGCTTCTTTTTGCCCAGCGTGTGTGCATCAAGCCAGCCCACGCACCAGGCGAACCACCTTCACAAAGCATGGCCGCCGAGCTGTTCGGTCTGTGCATAAAAACGTTTCTTGACCAGCTCGACAACGCCCACGTAAGCCAGCGTCAAGACGACCATGCCCAGCATCAGGGGCCAGGGTAACGGGACAAACCCAAAGACCGCGCTGAAAGGCAAATAAGGCAAGGTCAGCGCCACCATGAGCACGGCCAGGGTGCTCATCAACAGCAGCCTTGCTGGGCGGCTTTGGTAAAACGGTCGCCGTGTCCGGACAACCAGGGCAATGACCAATTCGGTCATGAGCGACTCGACGAACCAGCCCGTTTGAAACTCTTGCGGTGCTGCCTCAAAAATCCACAACAAAGCCCCGAAGGTCAAAAAGTCAAAGGCCGAACTGAGCAAACCAAAAACCACCATGTAGTTACTTATGAATGGGGTATCCCAGTGCCGGGGTTTGGCCACCCACTCCGGGTCCACCCGGTCACCGGCAATGGTGGCCGCAGGAATGTCCGACAAGAAATTGTTGAGCAAGATCTGCGAAGCCAGCATCGGCAGGAAAGGCAAAAATATGGAGGCCACAGCCATGCTCACCATGTTCCCGAAATTGGCGCTGATGGTGGTCAGGATGTATTTGAGGGTGTTGGCAAATGTCACGCGCCCCTCGTCAATGCCTTGACTCAAGATGTCCAGATCCTTGCGCAGCAGCACAAAGTCCGAGGCATCCTTGGCCACGTCGACAGCGGTATCGACCGAGATGCCCACATCGGCAGCATGCAGCGCCAGCGCATCGTTGATGCCATCCCCCATGTAACCCACCACGTGACCTGTTTTTTGCAAGGCCAAAATGATGCGCTCTTTTTGATTCGGGTCCACTTCGGCAAAGACGACCGTCTGCTTCACGGCATGCATGAGCGCGTCATCGGCCATGTCGTTGAGTTCGCGGCCGGTCATGACATGGCCCTCTGACAGGCCCAGCACTTGCGCCAAATGCCAAGCCACCTGGCGGTTGTCCCCCGTGATGACCTTGAGCTGAACGCCCCGCTGTGCCCAATTTTCAAGGGTTTGGCGCACATCGGTTTTGGGCGGGTCCATGAACAACAAGAAGCCGTCCAGATTCAACCCCGACTCATCCTCGCGCACATAAGGCTCGGTGCGCGCTTCCATCGGCTTGGATGCGACCCCCAGGACACGGTAGCCCTGTGCACTCCAGCCCTCCAGCAAGGCCACCAGGCTGGCCCGCCCGGCGTCGTCCAGCGGGACACGTTCTTCCCCCTGGGTGATGCACAGCGACAGCACTTTTTCAAAGGCTCCTTTGGTGATCAAGGTGCACCGGCCAGGCGGATCGATGACCACGACCGACAAGCACTTGCGCACAAAGTCGTAGGGGATTTCATCCACCTTGGTGACCGCAGCAATGTCCACCTGTGCGTTGCGCGCAGCCATGCCGATGGCATCGTCCAGGGCATTGGACAAACCCGATTGGAAATGTGCGTTGATCGCCGCAAGCCGAAGCACCTTGGCAGACGCGATGCCCTGGGTGTCCAAAGCCCCATCCAGGCCCACCACACCCTCGGTCAATGTGCCTGTTTTGTCGGTGCACAGCACGTCCATGGCGCCCAGGTTTTCAATCGCATTCAGGCGGCGCACGATCACCCCCAGCTTGGCCATGCGGTTGGCGCCGTGGGACAAGGTGATGCTGACAATGGCGGGCAGCAGCTCAGGGGTCAGGCCCACCGCCAAGGCCAGCGCAAAGAGCAAGGAGTCAATCGGTGGTTTGTCCATGAACACATTGATCGCCAAAACAAGCACGACCATCACCAGCATGACGCGGGTCAGTAAGTACCCGAAGCGGTGAACGCCCCGTTCAAATTCGGTCATGGGCGGGCGCAAGGCCAACTTGAGCGCGATCTGGCCAAACACCGTGGACTTTCCTGTTTTCACCAGCAACACGCGTGCAGTGCCACTGCTGACACTGGTGCCCATGAACACACAGTTGCTGCGTTCGCTCAAACTGGCGGTCTCCGCCACGACCCCCGGTTTTTTCTCCACCGGAAAAGTCTCACCCGTGAGCACCGCCTGGTTGATGAAAAAATCTTTTGACGCCAACACGACGCCATCGGCGGGTATCAAGCTGCCAGCAGACAGGGCCACCACATCACCTGGCACCACCAGGTCGGAAGGTATTGGCCTGAATCGCCCATCGCGCAATACGCTGGAATGGATTTTGACCTTGGCGCGCAGCCTCTTGATCGCATTGCTGGCCACGTACTCTTGGGTGAAACCCAGCACGGTGCTGCCCAGCACAATGGCCAGCACCACCCCGGCATCCACCCATTCGGCAGCGAACATGGAGATGACCGACGCCGCCATCAAGATCAGCACCAAAGGGTTTTTGAACTGGCTGATCAACAACCCGAAAAAAGTGTCCCCTGCCGTGGCATCGAGTACGTTGGCGCCCATCTGCCGGCGTCTGACTCGGGCAACTTTTTGGGTGAGGCCCTCCGCGCCAGAATCCAGCGCCTGGGCCAAATCTTTGGAAGCCCGACTCCAGTAAGCCCCCATGTCGGGCTGAGAGGGTGTGCCTGAACGGGCGACATGTTTGACATGAAAGGGGAACACGGCTTTTCCTTGAAGCCATTCACGCTGAAGCAGATTGCGCGAACGAGGCGTGCCCGATCATGCGCAATGCGGGTGGCACGCGCCCTGACTTGGGTCAAGTTTGGCGTCAGGCCTTCGCCGATGGGCCCTGCTTCAGTCTGAAGCCAGCATCGTGCCCCGGCATTTTTTGGCGCCGCAGCGGCAGGCATAACGGGCTTTGAGTGCCTCGGTCATCGGCTCGTCGCTGAACAAGCCATAGTCAAATGTCAGCTCTTCCCCCCGAAATACCGGCCTGCGCGTCTTGATGAAAATGCGTCCCTTCACCTCGTCAGGCGCGCAATTCGGGCGGCAAGAATGGTTGATCCATTTGGCGTCGTTGCCGCCATACAGCGCATCGATCACCCGGCCATCGTCCAAGTGAAAGTAAAACGTGTGGTCGGGGTTTTGGCTGTCGTGCGGATGGCGGCGAATGGCCTCGACCATGGTGATGACCTCGCCCACGTATTCAATGACCTTTTCACCCACCGCCATGTGGCGCGTGGCGAACACGCCTTTGCCGTG
>CAIZSE010000095.1 GCA_903935585.1 uncultured Burkholderiales bacterium
CCGCCTGCTGCGCGTGCAGATCGACGACGCCATCGAAGCCGACCGCGTGTTCACCATGCTGATGGGCGACGAAGTCGAGCCACGCCGCCACTTCATCGAGAGCAACGCGCTGCGGGCGGGGAACATCGATATTTGAGTTTGCAAGCTCTCAGAAGTCCTGCAAATATTCTTAAATTTGCAAATTAAAAAAGGCTCGGTATACCGGGCCTTTTTGTTAATGCAAGCATCAAGAAATTTGAAGGTTCGAACTCGCTGCATTGCATTATGCCGGGCGAGAAACCACTTTTGCCATTGTCAGCAAGGCCCCTGCAGTGTTGCCCAATCGGAAGTTGCGTCGGGTAGCGGAATCAACATGTACATGCAATCAACCCGCAATCATCATTAATCCGTTTAAGATTATCTCGATATCAAAAATGCATTCTTTAGGTGACGCGTGCAATATTCAAATCGATCTTTCTATTCGGCATCCATCGCGCAATTCGTGAGTTCTGATCCCAACTTAGTGCTGGGCGTCTTGGCAAAAAACAGTGGCTTTTCTATTGAGACAACCCAGCGAGATGCTTGGCGCTCACAGATCCAGATTCTTCAACAAGAACTGCAGACATTTGCAGGCCGTGGCACTGTTTTCTTTGAGTTCATCGTTCCGCGTTTGGGGAAGCGAATCGACGTGTTGGCGTTGATTGACCACGCCATTTTTGTTATCGAGTTCAAGGTCGGTGAATCGCTCTTCAACCGTGCTGCGGTGGATCAGGTTTGGGACTATGCACTCGATCTCAAAAACTTCCATGAAACCAGCCATCACTGCGTGATTGCACCTATCTTGATCGCCACCCACACACAAGGTATCGGCGGTCAGATCGTCACCAGCCATCACAACGATGGTGTGCTCTTTCCCATCAACACTTCTCCCGCCTTGTTGGTTAACACTATCGCAGACGTGTTGTCCTTTTCGTCGGGCTCCAATCTGGATGCCGCCACATGGGCCAATGGGCGTTATCGACCAACCCCCACCATCATCGAGGCCGCTTCAGCGCTTTATGGCAACCACTCGGTGGCCGAACTTTCAAGAAACGATGCGGGGGAAAAGAACTTGGCGCAAACTTCAGTCGCCATTGCACGGCTAATCAAGGATTCAAAGCAGCACAAGCAAAAAGCCATTTGTTTTGTGACGGGCGTTCCAGGCGCAGGAAAAACCTTGGTGGGTTTGGATGTCGCCACCAAGCACATGGATGCCGAGAGCGATTTACACAGCGTTTACCTTTCGGGCAATGGCCCCTTGGTTGCCATCCTTCGTGAGGCCTTGGTGCGTGATGAAGTAGCGCGAAAGAAAGCCATTGGCCAAAAATTGCGAAAGGGCGAAGCCCGAAAAGCTGTTGAGGCCTTCATTCAAAACGTCCACCATTTCCGCGATGCGTATTTGTCGGATCAAAGGCCGCCCGTGGATCATGTGGTCATTTTTGACGAAGCACAACGTGCATGGACGATGGAACAAACTACCCAGTCCCTGATGGCCAGTCCAAATTCCCCCACCCGTGGCCACCCCAAATTCCCCCAGGCAGCGCCGTCAGATTATGACGTTTCCGGATTGATGACCAAGCGTGCCGCCGCCTCCTTGAGCCTGTAGCTCTTGCCCTCAAACTCCAGCATCGCACAGCGGTGCATCAACCTGTCCAGGATCGTGCTGGCCATCGTGGCATCCCCCAGATACTTGCCCCAGTCCTGCACCACCCGGTTCGATGTCACAACCAACGCTCGGCGCAGTTTGTAGCGCTGGTGAACGATGGCCTGCAAAACTTCTGCCGCCTCTGCCGTGATTCGCCTGGCCAGAAACAAATCGTCCACGATCAGCAAATCTGGCTTGACCCACTCCCGCAGCATGTTCGCCCTGTCCTGGTTGCCTGCCAGCGCATACCGCGCAAACTCGGTGTCCGCCTCCAAGTACCGCACGTCATAGCCCTGCAGCGTGGCCTGGTACGCCAGCGCCTTGGCCACATGGCTCTTTCCCGTACCCGGTTTGCCCACAATCAGCGCATTGGCCCCTTGGGCGATGAACTTCAAGGTGTGCAACTCAAAGCACGCAGCGCGCGGTATCTTGGGGTTAAAGCGCCAGTCCAAGTCCGCCAATGAGGCCTTCTCATCGAGCCCAGAGCGCTTGTAGCGGCGCTCCATCAGGGCTGAGCCGCGCCGCTCCAACTCGTCTTGCAGCAAGGCGGCAAAGGTCTCCAGGAACGGCTCCTGGCTGGCCTGGGCCTGCATGGCCCGGGTGCTCAGCGTTTGCTGCATGCCCGACAGGCGTAACTGTCGCAAAGCGTTGTCGATCTCGGTCATGTTCATGATTGACCCCCTTGAGCCGCATCCATGGCCCGGCTCACCGCCGCACCGGCGAGCATGGCCGCTTGGGTGAACAAATCCGCATACTCGTCGCCCTGGCGAATGAGCTCATGCTGCTGGGCCATAGGGTCTGATTGAACGAGGTCACCACCACTGCCACCACCGTCATGGCCATCGTTTGCGGCCTCGTCCATGGCCGCCATGGCGCTGGCAAACAAGCGCTCGCTCAAGGTTTTGACATGGTTGTAGCTGTAGACCCCTTGCTCCAGGGCTTGGGCGCAGGCGCTGTCAATGCAGACCGCCGGGTAGCGTTTGGTCAAACCCACAATGCCCCAGAGCTTTCTCTGACCCACCCGACCCTCGGCCGCAAACATCAGCTGACACAGTCGACTGGCGTGCTCGCCAATCTCTTTGGCCTGGCGCAAGATCAGCCGCGTCTCGCGGGAGGGATTGAACACCCGCTCGCCCGCGGGCAGCACCACAGTGCCTGGCCGCTCGGCTTTGGAATGTGTGCGCAGCAAAGCGCCTTGCAAATCCCGGATCTCGATGCGCCGCTCAAAGATGCGCACCAGCACTTTGGAGCCGATGGCTGCAGGACGGGCGGCATAGCTGCTGTGATCGACCCGCACGCAGCTGTCGTCGCACACGGTGCGCACGCCTTGCGTGAAGTACTGCATGCCCAGCAGGGGCAAGG
>CAIZSE010000096.1 GCA_903935585.1 uncultured Burkholderiales bacterium
AATTGGCCGCTGGCAGCAACCGCCCTGTCGGTGTCAAGGGCGTGACCTTGACCCCATTGAACCGCACCATCTCGGCCGACAGCCTGAGCTACACCAACGTGGGTGTGGACATCGACCGTGCCAAGCGCATCGCCACCTTCACCGTCAAGGCCCCGGCCACCGCCCAGCCCACCGACATCGCCGGCATTCAAGCCGCTGGTGTGAACTGGTGGCCACTGCAAATGGTGCGTGAACTGGACGACGCCATCCTGCACATGCGCACCAACGAACTCGACATTGGCACATGGGTCATCAAGACCGCAGGTGACGCTGCCGCCGTGCTGGCCTCGGACGCCACCATGCTGGCCAACAAGGACCACTGGTTTGTGCGTGAAACCATTGGGCACCTGCGCCGCACCCTGGCCCGCATGGACGTGACGTCGCGCAGCCTGTTCGCCTTGGTCGAAGAAGGGACATGTTTTGTCGGCACACTCGCAGAATTGGCTTTTTGTGCCGACCGTGCCTACATGCTGGCGCTGCCTGATGACCTGGTCAAAGCCCCCAAAATCCAGTTGAATGAAATGAACTTTGGTTTCTTTCCCATGGTCAATGACCAGACCCGCCTGCAGCGCCGCTTTTATGAAGAAGTGCCTGCGATGGAAGCCGCACGTGGTGCCATCGGTAAAGCACTGGACGCCGACTCGGCTTTGGCGTTGGGCCTGGTGACTGCGGCGCCCGACGACATCGATTGGGCAGACGAAATTCGCCTGGCTCTGGAAGAGCGCACCTCCATGTCGCCTGATGCATTGACCGGTCTGGAAGCCAACCTGCGCTTTGCACAAAAAGAAAACATGGCCACCCGTATTTTTGGCCGCTTGACCGCCTGGCAAAACTGGATCTTCCAGCGCCCCAACGCCGTCGGCGAAAAAGGTGCCCTGAAGGTCTACGGCAAAGGCGAAAAAGTCCAGTTCGACATGAACCGAGTTTGATTCTTAACGTTGTGTAGCGTGGTTCCCGGTGGTCCGCGCTGCAACCGAAATTTGACCCCACCGTTGCTTTAATTTCTGGAGACTCTCATGTCCGGTATCAACTACAGCGAAAAAATTCCCAACAACGTCAACTTGAGCGAAGACCGTACCCTGCAGCGTGCGCTCGAGCAGTGGCAGCCCAACTTCATCAACTGGTGGGACGACATGGGCCCCGAAGGCTCCACAGACATGGACGTGTACCTGCGTACCGCCGTGAGCGTGGACCCGCAAGGCTGGGCCCAGTTTGGCCATGTCAAGATGCGCGACTACCGCTGGGGTGTTTTTCTCAACCCTGGTGAGCAAGACCGCAAGATCCACTTTGGCGACAACATTGGTGAAAAAGCCTGGCAAGACGTGCCTGGCGAGCACCGTGCCAACCTGCGCCGCATCATCGTGACCCAAGGCGACACCGAGCCAGCATCCGTTGAACAGCAACGTCACCTGGGCCTGACCGCGCCCAGCATGTACGACCTGCGCAACCTGTTCCAGATCAACGTAGAAGAAGGCCGCCACCTGTGGGCCATGGTGTACCTGCTGCACAAATACTTCGGCAAAGATGGCCGTGAAGAAGCCGACGCCTTGTTGCAGCGCAACAGTGGCAACGCCGACAACCCCCGCATCCTGCAGGCCTTCAACGAGAAGACCCCTGACTGGCTGTCGTTCTTCATGTTCACTTACTTCACCGACCGTGATGGCAAGTTCCAGTTGTGCGCCCTGGCCGAATCCGCTTTCGACCCGCTGGCCCGCACCACCAAGTTCATGCTGACCGAAGAAGCGCACCACATGTTCGTGGGCGAGTCCGGCGTGAGCCGCACCATTCAGCGCACTGTGGATGTGATGAACCAGCTCAAGACCGACGACGTGGGCAAACTGCGTGCTGCTGGTGTGATCGATCTGCCGACCATCCAGCGCTACATCAACTTCCACTTCTCGGTGACCATCGATCTGTTCGGTGCAGACCAGTCGTCCAACGCTGCCACTTTCTACAGCTCCGGCCTGAAAGGCCGTTACGAAGAAGGCAAGCGCGGTGATGACCACGTGCTCAAGGGCAACAGCTACAAGATTTTGTCGGTCGAAGACGGCAAGCTGGTCGAAAAAGAAGTGCCGATGCTCAACGCCCTGAACGAAGTTCTGCGCGACGACTACATCACCGACTCCAAAGGCGGCATCGACCGCTGGAACCGTGTGATCAGCAAAGCCGGTATTCCTTTCACACTGACCGCGCCCCACAAAGCGTTCCACCGCAACATCGGCTCCTTGTCGGGTTCCAAGATCACCCCCGATGGCCGTGTGGTGAGCGAAGAAGAGTGGATGTCCAAGGTGGGCGAGTGGTTGCCAACCAACGAAGACCGCGCTTACGTGGCCAGCCTGATGGGCCGTGTCGTCGAGCCAGGCAAGTTTGCCAACTGGATCGCGCCACCCGTCATGGGCATCAACCGTCAGCCAGTGGACTTCGATTACGTCCGTTTTAACTGATGCGTTGAACCTTTGATCGACTGCTGCTTCCTTGTGGGGAGCAGCAGTTGACAGAGGAAGGGGCGGGTTCCTCATACGGGGTACCGGAAAATCGTCACCCGCCCCTTCCTCTGTCAACTGCATGGTTCAAGGCGGTCTAAAAGCGCCTGTAGACTGTGCCCGTCAAAGCCGTCACAAAGCGGCGCAATGGGTGAGTGCCGGGCACCGATTTTCCGGTACCCCGTATGAGGTGCCCGGCACTCACCCATTGCGTTGCGGCACGCGCAGACCACTCGTTTTGGCAAGCCAATTCGAGCGCAGACAAAAAGCACAAAACCGAAAGCCTGAGGAGATCTCCCATGACCACAGCATCGACCCTGATCAAACAGCACGTCATCGACCCGGAAATCTGTATCCGCTGCAACACCTGCGAAGCGATTTGCCCGGTGGGGGCGATTACCCATGACTCGCTCAATTACGTGGTCAAGGCGGACATCTGCAACCTGTGCATGGACTGCATCTCACCATGCCCCACAGGCTCGATTGACAACTGGCGCATGATGCCCAAGGCCAAGGCCTACAGCATCGAAGAACAACTCAAGTGGGATGAATTGCCTGCCGAACTCAGTGCAGACGAACTGGGCGATGCAGGGGGTGCTGAAGCCGATGCTGTTCAAGAAGCGCAAAGTGCCGTGCAAGCGGTTGCCGCATCGTCTGCATCGGCCGTGAGCACAGCCACCGCCTCGGGCTTCAACTCGGCGGCTTTTGGAGCCATCACGCCGCCCTGGTCTGCCGCACATGCCTACACCAACCTGTATGGCCCCAAGGCGGCAGAAAAAACCATCACCGCCACGGTCACCGGCAACGTGCGTGTGACCGAAGTGGGTAAAACAGCAGGGAACGACTACGACACGCACCACATCGTGCTCGACTTCGGCAGCATGCCTTTTCCGGTGCTCGAAGGCCAGTCGATCGGCATCATCCCGCCAGGTTTGGATGCCAAAGGCAAGCCGCACCATGCCCGCCAGTATTCGATCGCCAGCCCCCGCAACGGCGAGCGCCCCGGCTACAACAACCTGTCGCTGACCATCAAGCGGGTGCTTGAAGACCACGCTGGTCAGCCCGTGCG
>CAIZSE010000097.1 GCA_903935585.1 uncultured Burkholderiales bacterium
CTGGCACAACACTCTGACCCCGGCTTTGCCGAGCTGGGGCAACTCACGGTGACCTATCTCACCGATGCACACCGTGCTTGCGCCCAACGCATCAGCCAGAACATGCACGACTGCGGTTTTGACGAGGTGCACATCGATGCTGTCGGCAACGTGGTCGGGCGCTACCACCCCGCCAAGAGCGGTGCCAAATACCTGCTCACAGGGTCGCACTACGACACCGTGCGCAATGGCGGCAAATACGACGGGCGCCTGGGCATCTTTGTGCCCATGGCCTGCGTGCAGCAGTTGCACCAGCAGGGCAAACGCCTGCCTTTCGGCATCGAGGTGGTGGCCTTTGCCGAAGAAGAAGGCCAGCGCTACAAGGCCACCTTTCTGGGATCGGGTGCCCTCATTGGCCAGTTCAACCCCGTCTGGCTGGACCAGCAAGACGCCGACGGCATCACCATGCGTGCGGCCATGCAGCATGCCGGCCTGTGCGTGGACGATATCCCCAAAATCCAGCGCGACCCGGCGCAGTACCTGGGCTTTGTCGAAGTGCACATCGAGCAAGGCCCGGTGCTGAACGAAGTGAACATCCCGCTGGGCGTGGTGACGTCCATCAATGGCAGCGTGCGCTACCTGTGCGAGGTGATCGGCACCGCCAGCCACGCGGGCACCACCCCCATGGACCGGCGCCGCGATGCGGCTTGCGCCGTGGCCGAACTGGCGCTCTACATGGAGCAACGCGCCGCCCAGGATGGCGACAGCGTGGCCACCATCGGCCAACTCCAGGTGCCCAATGGCTCGATCAATGTGGTGCCTGGTCGCTGCTTGTTCAGCCTGGACATGCGCGCCCCCATCGATGCACAGCGCGATGCGCTGGTGGCCGATGTGATGGCCCAGCTGAACCGCATTACCGAGCGCCGCGGCGTGCGCATGAAATCCGAACTGACCATGAGCGCCGCCGCTGCGCCCAGTGCCCCTGAATGGCAAGCGCGCTGGGAACGTGCCGTGACCGCCCTGGGCGTGCCGATTTTCAAACTGCCCAGCGGTGCAGGCCACGACGCCATGAAACTGCACGAGGTCATGCCGCAGGCCATGCTGTTTGTGCGCGGCGAAATCGCAGGCATCAGCCACAACCCCCTCGAATCGACCACCAGCTGCGACATGCAGCTTTGCGTCGATGCCTTCACCCATGTTTTGAACCAACTTACAACGGAATTGTCATGACCGCCACACCCCAACAATACGAACAACTCGACGCCTGGATCGACGCGCACTTTGATGAACAGGTCAAATTCTTGCAAGCCCTGGTGCAGGTGCCCACCGACACGCCACCCGGCAACAATGCCCCGCACGCCGAGCGCACCGCCGAGCTGCTCAAACCCATGGGCTTTGAGGCCGAAAAGTACCCTGTGCCCGAATCCGAAGTGAAAGCCTACGGCCTGGAAACCATCACCCACCTGATTGTTCGCCGCAAGTATGGCGAAGGTAAAACCATTGCCCTGAACGCCCACGGTGATGTGGTGCCGCCCGGTGAGGGCTGGACGCACCCGCCCTACGGCGGCGAGATCCACAACGGCGCCATGTACGGCCGCGCCACAGCCGTAAGCAAGTGCGACTTCTCCACCTTCACCTTTGCCACCCGCGCGCTGGAATCACTCAAGGCCCCACTCAAGGGTGGCGTTGAACTGCACTTCACCTACGACGAAGAGTTTGGTGGCGAAATGGGCCCTGGCTGGCTGCTGGCCAAAGGCCTGACCCAGCCTGATCTGATGATCGCTGCCGGCTTCAGTTACCAGGTGGTCACTGCACACAACGGCTGCCTGCAAATGGAAGTGACCGTGAACGGAGAAATGGCCCACGCCGCCATTCCCGACAGCGGCACCGACGCGCTGCAAGGCGCGGTGCACATCTTGAGCGCCCTGCACGCGCTGAACACGCAATACCTGAAAGTCACGTCCAGAGTCGAGGGCATCACCCACCCGTACTTGAACGTGGGCTTGATCGAAGGCGGCAACAACACCAACGTGATGCCCGGCAAAGTCAGCTTCAAACTCGACCGCCGCATGATCCCCGAAGAGAATCCGGCCGAGGTCGAGGCTGCCATCCGCAAAACCATTGCCGACGCGGCCGCGAGCTTCAACCCGCCCCGTGGTGGCAAGCAACTGAATGTCGACATCCGGCGCATGCTGCTGGCCAACGCCATGAAGCCCCTGCCCGGCAACCAGCCGCTGGTCGACGCCATTCAGAAACACGGCCAACAGGTCTTTGGCGAAGCCATTCCGGCCCTGGGCACCCCGCTGTACACCGATGTGCGCCTGTACGTGGAGCGCGGCATCCCGGGCGTGATCTACGGCGCAGGCCCCCGCACTGTGCGCGAGTCCAACGCCAAACGCGCCGACGAGCATGTGCAACTGGCTGACCTGCGGCGCGCCACCAAAGTGGTGGCTCGCACGCTGCTGGATTTGCTGAGCTGAGCCGATGGCTGCGGTTTAAGCACGCACCACTCAACCCCCGGTCAAATCCTTCACCATGCTGCCGTACCACTGCAAGTCTTCTTGCCAAAGGGCTTGGCGGCGGAAGTTGTCATCGGTCACGGTTTGCAAGATGTGCCCCTGTGGGCCCATCTTGTAGTCAAACTTCACGCTGATGGCTTCCAGCGGTTCTGTGTTGACCAACATGAAGCACAGGTTGTCGATGATGAGGGGTTGCATCGGCTGGCCTTTGGATTGCTGCGTGATGTAGGTGGATACGCTGCGGCCCATGCGGTTGGCCACATGACCGCTCTTGGGGTAATGCCCAAACTGGGGGGACACCGCGCCCACGCTGTCGCCGATGACAAATACGCTCGGATCATCCTTCAAGTTGTAAAACTCGGGGTGCACCGCCGCCCATGTGCTGGGCTTGCCCTCAGGCGTTTTGCCAATGGCGCCCATCTTCCAGACCAAGTCAGCCGCCTGGTGATGGCCCATGAATATGGCATCGTCAAATTTGAAATCGCCCGCCATCGTCTTGACCACTTTGTTGTAGGGGTCCAGCTCTTTGACGCCTGCGTTTGGCACGTAGGTGATGGTGTCGTGGTACAGCTCGTCAAAAGCCATGCGGTAGCCCCCACCAATAGGCAAGATGCGAGGCTTGGGGTCCAGGATCACAATTTTGGCGGGGATTTTGTTCTTCTGAAAATAATTGGCCATCAAACATGCCCGCTCATAGGGCGAGGGTGGGCAGCGGTGCGGTGGTGGTGGCAGCGTCATGACAAAAGTGCCCCCTTTGAACCCTTTGATTTTTTGCTTCAATGCCAGATGCTCGGCGCTGGGCACATACGCGCTGGAGAAATGCTTTTGGGTGTACGCGGCCGCTTCGCGGTCCTTGCCAAACCAAGGCTCGTAGGTCACGCGGATACCGGCCGACACCACCAACCAGTCGTAGTCCACAAAGCCCTGTGCGGTGTGGACCCGCTTTTTGTCACGGTCAATGTCGGTGATTTCTGTCTGCACAAAGGTATAGCCCATGCGCTCGGCCGCGGCCGTGTAGGAATGCACGAGAAACGAGGTGTCCACAACGTCCACCAGCCACTTGTTGCTCAAGGGGCATGACCAGAAGATCGGGTTCTTCTCCAGCAGAACCACTTCCAGGTCGGGCGCATCTTCGCGCAAGTGGCGAGCTGTGGCCAAACCGCCCCATCCTCCCCCCAAAACCAGAACGCGGCGCTTCTTGCCCTTGGGCAATAGCTCGGTCGCCGAAGAAAAAAGAAAAGGCTGGGCGATGACAGCGGGGGAAACTGCAGACAGCGCCCCCCATGCTGCAGCGCCCTTGATGAGGGAACGACGTGCGGTGGTCATAAAGGACTCCGTGAATATTGGGGATACACCTGTCGGCGCACATGAGGAGCCAGGCTCCAATGCCTCGAAGGCAGGTGGCCCACGCGGGTTGCGTGGGCAGGTGATGTTAAGCGATGGTTCCGCCATGCCAGTCCGGATGGATGTGGCGCCTGCATTTCAACCACCTTCCCTCAAAATTCAGGGTTTTTCCGTATCCCGTTGTCTTTTATTTTGTATACAGTTTGGAACGCAAAGAAGCACACATCTAGTTTCTTTGGCGTTTCCTCAACCGTTTACCACCTAGGAGAGTCCTCCATGAGTTCAACCATTCACCCCGTGGACGAGAAATTGCCCACCGGCAAACTCGCCGCTTTGGGCCTGCAACATGTGCTGGTGATGTATGCCGGCGCCGTGGCCGTGCCCCTGATCGTGGGCCGCGCCCTCAAGCTGAGCCCGCAAGACGTGGCTTACCTGATTTCGGCCGACCTGTTTTGCTGCGGTCTGGTCACCTTGATCCAGTCGCTGGGCGCCACCCAGTGGTTTGGTATTCGCCTGCCCGTGATGATGGGCGTGACCTTTGCATCCGTGGCCCCCATGGTGGCCATGGCCAACGCCAACCCCGGCGAGTTGGGGGCGCAACTGATCTTTGGCTCGATCATCGGGGCGGGCATCATCTCGATCCTGATCGCACCGCTGGTCAGCCGCATGCTGCGTTTTTTCCCGCCCGTGGTCACCGGCACCATCATTGCCGTGATCGGCATCAGCCTGATGCGCATTGGCATCAACTGGATTTTTGGCAACCCGTTTGGCCCCACCGCGCCGAGCATCGTCACACCTGAGCACAAGCAGTGGCTCGATGCCGCTGCCGCTGCCGCCAACGCACCGGGCTCCATCTTGCCCGCCATGCCCAAAGACCTGGCGCTCTTGCCCAAAATGCCCAACCCCAAATACGCCGAACTGACGGGCGTCGGCATTGCCGCGCTGGTGCTGGTGTCGATCTTGGTGATTGCGCGCTTTGCCAAAGGCTTTATAGCCAACATTTCGGTGCTTTTGGGCATCGTGATCGGTGGCGTGGTGGCCACGGCCATGGGCCTGATGAACTTCGACAAAGTGGGCAAAGCCGCCTGGTTTGACGTGGTCATGCCTTTCCACTTTGGCATGCCCATTTTCGAGCCGGTGCTGATTTTGACCATGACCCTGGTCATGATCGTGGTGATGATTGAATCCACCGGCATGTTTTTGGCCCTGGGCGACATGACCGAAAAGAAAGTCGACCAAGCGGCCCTGACACGCGGTCTGCGCACCGATGGCCTGGGCACACTGATCGGCGGCATTTTCAACACCTTCCCCTACACCAGCTTCTCGCAAAACGTGGGCTTGGTGGCCGTCACCGGCGTCAAGAGCCGCTTTGTGTGTGTGGCCGGTGGCCTGATTCTGGTGGCGCTGGGCTTGTTGCCCAAAATGGCCGCCTTGATCGAATCGCTGCCCACCGTGGTGCTGGGTGGCGCGGGTCTGGTGATGTTTGGCATGGTGGCAACCACCGGCATCCGCATTCTGGGCAATGTGGATTTCAAGAACAACCGCGCCAACGCCATCGTCGTCGCGGTCTCGATTGGCATCGGCATGATTCCGCTGATCGCACCCAACTTCAAGCAGTGGATGCCACACGGCCTGCACCCGCTGATCGAGTCCGGCATTTTGCTGGCCTCCATCACTGCGGTGGCCCTGAACCTGTTCTTCAATGGTGCCAGCGGTGACAACCGCGACGCGATCGAAGCCGCCAAGCAGGCCGAAGCGCACTGAGCCCCCTTTTGGCGCCGGCCCTGACCCGGGTCGGCTTTGGGTATTTCGGGCGCATCGTGCGCCCGAATTTATTTGGCTATACAATTAAACCTTTAAAAATATACAATAAATCGCAATAAAATAACATCAAAAGATACAAATGCTCGACCTGAACGACTCAATCATCCTGGCGGGCGCAGCCCAAGGGGGGGCCTTGGCCTCGCTGGCCAGCGAGCAAACCGGCCTGACCCGAGTGGCCGTGTCCCGCCGCATCAAAAAACTGGCCGATGGCGGTTACCTCCGACGGCACGGCAATGGCACCCGGCAAACCTACACTTTGGGTGAGCACCGCTTCTGGCTCGGACTTCAAGCACGTCAAGCCATTGAGGAGACCGGCGGCGAAATGGCCGTTTGGGAGCGGCACTTGGCCCCCTTGCTGAAAGATCTGAAACCCAACGTCAAAAGTCTGGCCAACACCGCATTCACAGAAATGCTGAACAACGCGCTCGATCACTCCAGCGCACAGCAAGTGGCCATGGGCATGCAAGTCAGGGATGGGCAGCTGCAAATGCTGGTGGCCGACGACGGCATCGGCATTTTTGGCCGCATCGCGCAATCCGCCCAGTTGTTCGACACGCGGTTGGCACTGCTGGAACTGGCCAAAGGAAAATTCACTTCAGCCAGCCAGGGCCATTCGGGCATGGGGGTTTTTGTGTCGTCACGCATGATGGACGGCTTTGCCATCGAGTCTGGCGGGCTGCTTTTTGACCCACACGAGTTGACCCAACCTTTGCCCCGATTTGATTGGATGAATGTGAACGGGCTGCTCAAACCCGCACCACCCGGCACAGAGGTTCGCATGGCGTTGGGCTTGAACAGTCTGCGCAAGGCCAACGATGTCTATTTCAAATACTTTGACCCGGACGAGATCGGCGCTGAGGCGTTTCACACCACCGAAATT
The DNA here is from genome assembly GCA_903935585.1 of uncultured Burkholderiales bacterium. Lineage (GTDB taxonomy): Bacteria > Pseudomonadota > Gammaproteobacteria > Burkholderiales > Burkholderiaceae_C > Limnohabitans_A. Next base: position 6,547 of record CAIZSE010000097.1, read on the forward strand.
CCGGTGCGACTGGCACAGCTCAGCAGCGAACTGGTTTCCCGCTCTCAGGCCAAATGGGTGATGGAACGCGCCATCCAGTTCAAAACCGTGGTCCTCGACTTCGAAGGTGTGGCACACGTTGGACAAGCCTTTATGGACGAGGTCTTTCGGGTGTTTGCAACGAACCACCCCCACATTCGTCTTCAAACCACAGGCATGTCGCCAGAAGTGGCCAAACTGGCACGCTTGTTTGGCGGCACAGGCGCTTGATGCCGCGAAGCGCCTAAAAAAAGCCAAGCCAAGTGCTTGGCTTTTTGCTTTTTATGCACGTAATCCACAGCTTGAACCGGCTGACAAATGGGTTACGCTTTGTCAACTTTTATGTTTTTCCTTGATTGAGACAACAGCCATGAGCGACAACATCTCCCCCGCAGAACAAGCCTTGCGCGACGCTGCCCGTGACTACCACCGCTTTCCCACGCGCGGCAAGATTTCAGTCAACCCGACCAAGCCCCTGTCCAACCAGCGCGATCTGTCGCTGGCCTACTCGCCGGGTGTGGCTTATCCCTGCCTGGACATCGCCGCCGACCCGTCCAAGGCGCACGAATTCACCTCGCGTGGCAATCTGGTGGCCGTGATCACCAACGGCACGGCCGTGCTGGGTCTGGGCGACATTGGCCCCTTGGCGGCCAAGCCCGTCATGGAGGGCAAGGGCTGCTTGTTCAAGAAGTTCGCAGGCATCAATGTGTTCGACATCGAGCTGGCCGAGCGCGACCCGGACAAACTGGTCGAGATCATTGCGGCCATGGAGCCGACTTTGGGCGGCATCAACCTCGAAGACATCAAAGCACCCGAGTGCTTCTACATCGAAAAGAAGCTGCGCGAGCGCATGAATATCCCGGTCTTTCATGACGACCAGCATGGCACCGCCATCATCGCGTCTGCGGCCATGCTCAACGGCCTGGAGCTGGTGGGCAAAGACATCGGCAGCATCAAGCTGGCCGTGTCGGGCGCCGGCGCTGCGGCCATTGCCTGCCTCGACGTGATGGTGGGTCTGGGTGTGAAGACCAGCAACATTTTTGTCTGCGACTCCAAGGGCGTGATCTACGAAGGTCGCCCCGGCGGTTACGACGAGTCCAAAGCCCGCTACGCCCAAAAGACCGAGGCCCGTTCTTTGGCCGATGCGGTCAACGGCGCCGACGTGTTCCTGGGCTGCTCGGCCCCCGGCGTGATGACGGTGGACATGCTCAAAACCATGGCCCGCGACCCGGTCATCCTGGCCCTGGCCAACCCCGAACCCGAAATCCGGCCCGAACTGGCCAAGGCCGCCCGCCCGGACTGCATCATTGCCACAGGCCGCTCGGACTACCCGAACCAGGTCAACAACGTGCTGTGCTTCCCCTACATCTTTCGGGGCGCCCTGGACTGTGGCGCCACCAAGATCACCGAAGCCATGAAGCTGGCCTGCGTACGCCAGATCGCCGATCTGGCCAAGGCCGACATCAGCGAAGAAGTGGCCAGCGCCTATGCGGGCAAAGAGTTGTCGTTTGGCCGGGACTACCTGATCCCCACCCCGTTCGACTCGCGCCTGATTTTGCGCATCGCGCCCGCTGTGGCCCAGGCTGCGGCCGATTCGGGTGTGGCCACGCGCCCCATCACAGACATGGACGCCTACCGCCAGCAGCTGCAAAGCTTTGTCACGCAGACCGGCCTGCTGATGCGCCCCATCTTCAACGCCGCCAAAGCCGTTCCCCAAAACGCCAAGCGCGTGGCCTATGCCGACGGCGAAGACGAGCGCGCCTTGCGTGCCGCCCAGATGGCCATCGACGAAAAATTGGCCCATCCGATCCTGATCGGCCGCCCCAACGTCATTACAGCCCGCATCGAAAAAGCCGGTCTGCGCATGCGCCTGGGGGTGGATGTGGACAACGTCAACCCCGAAGAAGACGCCCGCTTTCGCCAGTACTGGGAGCACTACCACCAGCTCATGAAACGCGATGGCGCCACACCGGCCGTGGCCAAGGCGGCCGTGCGCCGATCCAACACCATCATTGGTTCACTCATGGTCTCGCTCGGCGATGCCGACGCCATGATCTGCGGCCTGGCAGGCACCTACACGACCCACCTGGAACGCATCGACAGCATTCTGGGCAAGCGCGCCGGCGTGGCCAATTACGCCGCCGTCAACGCCATCATGAGCAACCAGGGGCCGCTCTTCATCACCGACACCTATGTCAACGAAGAGCCCAGCGCCGAGCAACTGGCCGAGATCGCTTACATGGCGGCGCAAGAAGTGCAGCGCTTTGGCATCGTGCCCAAAGTGGCCTTCCTCTCGCATTCGAGCTACGGCTCGTCCAAGCGCGCATCGGCCCGCAAAATGCGCCTGGCGCGCGACCTGTTTGTGGCGCAGCACCCCGACATCGAGTGCGATGGCGAGTTGCATGGCGATGCGGCTTTGCAACCCGACATCCGCAGCGCCTACCAGGAAGACAGCTCGCTCACCGGCGCGGCCAACTTGCTGGTCTGCCCGAACTTGGACGCGGCCAACATCCTCTACAACGTCATGAAAACCACCACCAGCGGCGGCGTGACGGTGGGCCCCATCCTGATGGGGGCCGCCCGCACCGCGCACATCCTGACCCCTGCGGCCACGGTGCGACGGGTGCTGAACATGACCGCCCTGGCGGTAGCGCAAGCCCACCATTAAAGTGTCTTGGCGCCGCCCTTTACGGGGCGGCCACCCCAAACACACCATTTTGGTGCATTCAGCGGTCGCTTCAGGCACCCGAAACGGGCGGTTCTAGGGGATCTACCTGACACCGGCGCCCCAAAGCATGCGGGATAATGGCACCGATTTTGCTAGACAAGATTCACCGTTTATTTGACCCTGGAGCCCCCCATGAACAAGCGTTTTTTACTCAAGGCCACCGCAGTGTTGGCCGCTGTTGCCGCATTTGGCACAGCACAGGCCCAAACCACGCCCATCAAGTTTCAGTTGGACTGGCGCTTTGAAGGACCTGCGGCATTTTTTCTCGTGCCAGTAGCACAGGGTTATTTCAAAGACGCCAAGCTCGACGTGACCGTCGACTCCGGCAACGGTTCGGGTGGTGCGGTCACGCGTGTGGCTTCGGGCACCTACGACCTGGGCTTTGCCGATCTGGCCGCCCTGATGGAATTCCACGCCAACAACCCCGACGCACCCAACAAGCCTGTGGCCATCATGATGGTCTACAACAACACGCCGGCTTCGGTCATGGCGCTCAAGAAATCCGGCATCAAGACCCCCGCCGACCTGGCAGGCAAAAAGCTGGGCGCACCCGTGTTTGACGCCGGTCGCCGCGCCTTCCCGATCTTTCAGAAAGCCAACGACATCGGCAACGTGGCATGGACCGCAATGGACCCACCCCTGCGTGAAACCATGCTGGTGCGCGGCGATGTCGATGCCATCACCGGCTTCACCTTCACCTCGCTGCTCAACATCGAAGCCCGTGGCGTGAAAGCCGAAGACGTGGTGGTCATGCAGTATCCCGACTTTGGCGTCAAGCTCTATGGCAACGCGATCATCGCCTCGCCCAAAATCCTGAAAGAAAACCCTGCTGCCGTGAAAGCGTTTCTGAGCGCCTTCACCAAGGGTGCCAAAGACGTGATCGCCAACCCGGCCAAAGCCATTGAATCGGTCAAGGCCCGTGACGGCATCATCAACACCGCACTCGAAACACGCCGACTGCAACTGGCCATCGACACCGTGATCAACAGCCCATCGGCCCGTGCCGAAGGCTTTGGCCAGATCAGCGGCCCCCGCATGACACTGATGGCCTCGCAAGTGTCCGATGCCTTCAACACCAAGACCCGCGTCAAGTCCGAAGACATCTGGAACGGCTCGTTCCTGCCTTCGGCCAAAGAGCTGGACATCCTGCCCAAGCCCAAGAAGTAAAGCCACCAGGTGACCCGCGCGCACTGAGCGCTGGTCATCCTGTCTAACCAAGGCCCTTGCGGGCCTGCCAACAGCCCACTCCAACGCAGCCTGCGCCAGTGGGCTTTTGCAAAGCGCAAGCTGTATACACTTTCGAACACCATTTCAAAGTTCACACCATGTCCCAAGACGCATTCGTTGATTTTCAGAATGTCTGGCTCGCCTACAACGAGGAGTTGCTGGCGGAAAACCACTTTGCAGTGGAAGACATCAACCTGCAGGTCAAGCAAGGCGAATTCATCGCCATCGTCGGGCCTTCGGGCTGCGGCAAGTCGACCTTCATGAAGCTGACCACTGGCCTCAAAATGCCCAGCAAAGGCCGCATCCTGGTCGATGGCCAGCCCGTCACCGGCCCGCTCAAGATCAGTGGCATGGCGTTTCAGGCGTCCTCTTTGTTGCCATGGCGCACCACACTCGACAACGTGCTGCTGCCCCTCGAAATCGTCGAGCCCTACCGCTCCAATTTCAAGCAAAAAAAGGCCGAGTACGCTGAGCGCGCCCGCAAACTGCTGAGCACCGTGGGCCTGGCCGGGTATGAAGACAAGTTCCCCTGGCAACTGTCGGGCGGCATGCAGCAACGCGCCAGCATTTGCCGAGCCTTGATTCACGAGCCCAAAATGCTGCTGCTCGACGAGCCCTTTGGCGCGCTCGATGCCTTCACGCGCGAAGAACTCTGGTGCATCTTGCGCGACCTCTGGACCGAGCAAAAGTTCAACGTCATCCTGGTCACGCACGACCTGCGCGAATCGGTGTTTCTGGCCGACACGGTGTATGTGATGAGCAAGAGCCCCGGCCGCTTTGTGGTGAAAAAAGAGATCGACCTGCCGCGCCCGCGCGATCTGGAGATCACCTACACCCCCGAGTTCACCAACATCGTGCACGAGCTGCGCGGCCACATCGGTGCCATTCGCAAGACCGGTGCAGTCATCAACCCATAAACGGGAGACCCTCATGAACAAAAAATCCCTTGAAAGTTGGTCCCCCTGGATCTTGCTGGTGCTGAGCATCCTGATCTGGGAAGGCCTGTGCCGCGCCTTCAATGTCTCGGAATTCATCTTCCCCAGCCCTTGGCGCATCGCGCAGCAAACCATCGAATACCGCGATGTGATCGCCGGCCATGCCTGGCGCACCTACTGGGTCACCATGGTGGGCTTTGGCATCGCCATCGTGGTGGGGGTGTTGCTGGGTTTTGTGATCGGCAGCTCGCGCCTGGCCTATGCCGCCGTGTACCCGCTGATGACCGCCTTCAACGCGCTGCCCAAAGCCGCCTTCGTGCCGATTTTGGTGGTGTGGTTTGGCATCGGCATCGGCCCCGCCATCCTCACGGCTTTTCTCATCAGCTTTTTCCCGATCATGGTGAACATCGCCACCGGTCTGGCCACACTCGAGCCCGAGCTGGAAGACGTGCTGCGCGTGTTGGGTGCCAAACGCTGGGA
>CAIZSE010000098.1 GCA_903935585.1 uncultured Burkholderiales bacterium
CAACGACGCTGAAGCCTTGGTCGTAGGTGTTGGCCAGCGTGGCATTGGCATCGGCCGCAGCGTTGATCACCGGTGTTGTAGGCGGCGTCGTGTCAAGCGTGAAGGCCAGTGCGCCAGATGTTGCACTGACGTTGCCCGCCTGGTCGGTCTGGATGGCGGCGACACGGATGTCGCCATCGCCCAGTTTGGCCAGGTCGTCACTGTTCAGCACAAGCGCTTGAGCCAAGCCTGTGCCGATGAGGGTCTTGGTGACCGTCTTGCTGCCGTTGATATCGCCCGCACCCACCAGGGTCACGGCGATGGTGGCTGCGGCTTCGCCGATGACGGTGAGCACGCCGCTGGCTGCCGTGGCCTCTGCTGCCGTGGCTTGGCTGGCGTTTGGCGCCAACAGCAAGCTTGGCGCTGCTGGGGGGTTTGTGTCTGGTATTGGTGCCGGATCAACCCCATCGGGTGACACCACAAAATCTCCACCCAGTTGCGCGGCCAGGATGTTTTTTTGCACAGCGGCAATGGCGTTGACATCGGCAGCGTTCGCGATGTTGGCTGCAGCTTGCGCGACCAGTTGAACGTTGAAGCCGGTATTTTGATGGTCTGAACCAATGGCCCCAAACAACTGCGTCAGTTCGGCCTCATTGCTCAGGTCCACACTGCCAACGCTGATTTGGGCGGCCAGCACTTGCATGGCATCGATAAAACCGGCTTCTTCGCCGGTCATGGCTTGCAGCACGGTTGCAACCTTCACTCCCGCCTTTTGTACACGCATGGCAGATTCATCACCCGCTTGGGCCTGCGCCAAAGGGTCGGTGTTGAGCAGATCAAATGTGCTGTCGGCGCTCAAGCCCGCGAATTGTTTGACCTTCGCCAGGGCTTGCTCTGGTGTCAGGCCAAGGTCTTGCAGGTTGATCACCAACGTGGTCAAAGGCGTGACGACCTTCGAGCCTGCTGGCGCTCTGAGTTGACCTATAAAAGGCTGACCAGTGGTCACATCGGTGCCACCCACCACGATGATGTCACCGGTGCCGGTCAGGCCTTCAAATCGGCCATCCTCTTTGGTTTTGACTTCGTTGCCCGACCCATTGACGCGCTTGACGGTTGCACCTTGCAAGTAACCATCAACCACCACGCCCGCCGAGGAAACGACGCCCGGGTTGAGTGCCGAAGCCACTTGATGCCCAGCACCCGCGGCAAGCGCCAGCAAGCCGATCAGGGGCGCTGCATGGCCCACACTGCCAGCACCCGCGTCGCTTGGCAATGGCGCGGAGTCCAATGCAGAGGCCTCCACAGAGGCCACCAAGCTGCCGTCCTGCACACGCAGATCGGCCTGCGGGGCCAGCAGCCAGCTGTCGCCTTCGATGGACACGCCTTGCAGCGCATAAAAGTCAAGCAACTCCAGCACGGGCTCGTCATCGACCAGCAGCAGAAGGTTTTTGCCTTTTTTCTTGAGAACGGTCTTGCGGCCCTGAAGGGTTTCCTTACCCGTCAGCGCGACACCGTCGATTTGCACGGACACCCGCGCAGAATGCTCTACCTGTACGCGCAGGATTTTCGATGATTTTTCGCTCGATGATTTGTCATGGGACGCCGATTCGGCGCGCGAAAGCTTGCCTTGTGCAGACAACTGGTGAACAACGATGGACGACATTTATTTTTTGAACCTTGGACATGAATGCCCTCCCTGATTTTCTGTTTTTGATTTTTTTTGGATAACCCACTAACTCACTGACTCACTGACTCACTGACTTGCTGATCGATTTACCTTTCCCCCAGCCCCGAGCTCATGGTTTTGGTGATGGGTTTGGTCAGGTAGCTGAGCACCGTGCGCTCAAGTGCCTTGATCTCGACACTGGCCGTCAGC
>CAIZSE010000099.1 GCA_903935585.1 uncultured Burkholderiales bacterium
CATGTTGATCACGCCCATCAAGCCGTAGGTGATGGCCAGGCCCAGCGCCACCAGCAACAAGATAGACCCCAAACTGGCCCCGGTGAACAAGGTGCCCAGGCGCTCACCCCAGCGCAAGCTGTCCTGCACGGTGGCCAGGGAGGTCTGAATCTGTTTTTTGACGGATGGCTCTTGCTCGTCAGCCAGTCGCTGGTTCAGCAAGAGCAGGGTTTCGGGTTGTTGGCTATCGGCCAATTCTCGAGCGGCCAACAATCGGTCATTCGGGACATCGCTGGTCAGCAGCGCTGCTGCGCGGGCCTGACGCACCAAGCCCTGCACGGTGGCATCTTGTTCTGCCGCCAGAGCCCTGTCCAGCAGGGGCTTGCGGCTGGCATCCGGTTCCTTGAGCAGCGACAAAGCTGCTTGCCTGCGCACTTTTACATCGGGGCTGAACAGTTTCAAAGCCGCCAGGGCCGTGTCGATTTCGCCTCGCAGCCGGTTGTTCAGCATCACCTCTTCGGCATCCGCCGGAACGGGTACAGCCTGCCCGGTCACAGGGTCCAGCCCCTGGCCATCGCGCACCACGATGACCTGGTCTTTGGCAATCTTCACCACGTCGTCGGCCAGGGCCTGCAAATAGGCGGCGGTTTTGTCGTTGCCTTGTGCCACAGCTTTGGACAAAGCCTCTATTCGCGCATCGCTTTCACCCACGGCGATGCTTTTGGCTTCGTCCATCGTCAAGGCTTGTACAGCGCATTGGCTGAACAGCGCACTCACGATCAAAACGCCTTTCAGGATGCATCTTTTCATTGGGCTCATCTCTTGGGTTGACAAAACTTCTACCTACCTGTCAGCACATCGGTTTCGACATTTCATAAAAAAAAGGGGAGGCAGTGCGCCCTCCCCTTTGATGGGACGCTCAGGCCGGCTTATTTCTTGGCAGGCTCATCAGGCTTCTTGTCGTTGCCTTCGATGAAGGGGCTCCATGGCTTGGCTTTGACCGGGCCAGATGTCTTCCAGACCACATTGAACTGGCCATCGGCCTTGATCTCGCCGATGAACACCGACTTGTGCAGGTGGTGATTTTTCTCATCCATCTTGCTGGTGATGCCGCTGGGTGCCTTGAAGGTTTGACCCGCCATGGCCGCGATCACTTTGTCGGTGTCGGTGGACTTGGCTTTTTCAACCGCTTGCTTCCACATGTTGATGCCGATGTAAGTGGCTTCCATCGGGTCGTTGGTCAAAGGCTTGTCTTTGTGGCCTGGGATGTTTTTGGCCTTGGCATAAGCCGCCCACTTTTTGGTGAACTCGTCGTTGGCAGGGTTCTTGATGGACATGAAGTAATTCCATGCCGCCAAGTGACCGACCAAAGGCTTGGTGTCCACACCGCGCAACTCTTCTTCGCCGACAGAGAAAGCCACCACGGGCACGTCTTTGGCCTTCAGGCCTGCGTTACCGAGTTCTTTGTAGAAAGGCACGTTGGAGTCACCGTTGATGGTGGACACCACAGCCGTCTTGCCACCTGCTGAGAATTTCTTCACATCGGCCACGATGGTCTGGTAATCGGAGTGGCCGAAGGGTGTGTATTTCTCATCGATGTCCTTGTCGGCCACGCCCTTGCTTTTGAGGTAGGCACGCAAGATCTTGTTGGTGGTGCGGGGGTACACATAGTCGGTGCCCAGCAAGACCCAACGCTTGGCGCCGCCGCCGTCTTTGCTCATGAGGTAATCCACCGCAGGGATGGCTTGCTGGTTAGGTGCCGCGCCGGTGTAAAACACGTTTTTGGACAGCTCTTCACCTTCGTATTGCACGGGGTAGAACAGCAAGCCATTCATCTCTTCCACGACGGGCAATACCGATTTGCGCGAGACCGAAGTCCAGCAACCAAAAATCACCGAGACTTTGTCCTGACCGAGCAACTGCTTGGTTTTTTCGGCAAACAAAGGCCAGTTGGATGCGGGGTCAACAATCACAGGCTCGAGCTTTTTGCCCAGCACGCCACCTTTGGCATTGATCTCGTCGATGGCCATGAGCACGGTGTCTTTCAACACGGTTTCAGAAATGGCCATGGTGCCCGACAAACTGTGCAACACACCCACCTTGATGGTGTTGCCCGCTTGCGCTTGGGCCTGAATTGCAAAAGTCAGACTGCCAGCAGCGATGGCTGCAGCAGACGCGAGGGCTTTGAGGTTGCCACGACGGTTCATCATGAGGTCACTCCATTCAGGAATTAAGTTGTTCAACAAAAGGGCGATGCGCTTGCACCGCCGCAACCCCTCTTGCAATCACCGTGCCAACCCAAGGGAGAACCCTGATTGACCCCAAAATGGCGTGCGACTTCCTTGGAAATTCAAGCCTCTCCTATAAAGGGCACGCTCTTTGCTAGATTCAATGCATTGCATGCACCAACTCTTTCAGAACGCACCAAAATGGAACTCACTCCCCGAGAAAAAGACAAGCTGCTGATCTTTACAGCAAGCCTTTTGGCCGAGCGGCGCAAAGCACGCGGCCTCAAGCTCAACTACCCCGAAGCCATTGCCCTGATCAGCGCCGCCATCATGGAAGGCGCACGGGATGGCAAGACCGTGGCCCAACTCATGAGCGAAGGCCGCACTGTGTTGACACGCGCTGATGTGATGGACGGCATCTCGGAGATGATCCCCGACATTCAGGTGGAAGCGACTTTCCCCGATGGCACCAAATTGGTGACCGTGCACCAACCCATTGTTTGAACGCCAAGGAACTCACCATGAAAAACCATCACAAAACGGCCTTCAGTGCCTTGTTGTTGTCCAGCCTGCATGCACCACTCTGGGCGCATGACGGTCACGGTCTTTTCGGTAGCCACTGGCATGCCACAGATGCCATCGGCTTCATCGTGGTCATCGCTCTGGCCATCGCGGCCTGGGCCTTTGGCCGCCGCAAATAAGGATGGCCATGACACCCGGAGAGTTTTTGATTGACCCTGGCACCCACGCACTGAATGTGGGCCGCCGCACGTGCACCTTGGTGGTTCAAAACACCAGCGATCGCCCCATACAGGTGGGCTCGCACTACCACTTTGCAGAAACCAACGCGGGCTTGCGCTTTGACCGCAGCGCGGCCCAAGGCATGCGCTTGAACATCACCTCGGGCACCGCGGTCAGGTTTGAACCTGGCCAGCAACGCACGGTCGAGCTGGTGGACTACGCAGGCGATCGTGTGGTGTACGGCTTTCGGGGGCTGACCAACGGCCCACTGGCAGACAACGCGCAGAAAGAGTCCTGACATGGCCCACATCGAAAAACGCGCTTACGCCGAAATGTTCGGCCCTACCGTGGGCGACCGGGTTCGGCTGGCAGACACGTGCCTGGTGATCGAGGTCGAAAAAGACTGCACACTGCAAGCCGGCAGTTACGGCGAAGAAGTCAAGTTCGGCGGAGGCAAGACGATCCGCGACGGCATGTCGCAATCGCAGCGCACGAACGCACAAGGCGCGATGGACTGCGTGCTGACCAATGCGCTCATCATCGACCACTGGGGCATTGTCAAAGCCGACATCGGCCTCAAGGGCAACCGCATCGCAGCGATTGGCAAAGCAGGCAACCCCGACACCCAACCGGGCGTTGACATCGTCATCGGGCCTGGCACCGAGATCATCAGCTGCGAAGGCCTGATCGTCACTGCAGGTGGCATCGACAGCCACATCCACTTCATCGCACCCCAACAAATCGACGAAGCCCTGGCCAGCGGCGTGACCACCATGCTGGGCGGCGGCACGGGGCCGGCCACCGGCACCTTTGCCACCACCTGCACCCCGGGCCCTTTCAACATCGAACGCATGATGCAGGCGGCCGATGCCTTTTCGATGAACCTGGGTTTTCTGGGCAAGGGCAACGCCACATTGCCTGCGGCCTTGCACGAACAAATCAACGCCGGCGCGATTGGCCTGAAGCTGCACGAAGACTGGGGCACCACGCCCGCAGCCATCGACAACTGCCTGACGGTGGCCGAAGAGACCGACACGCAAGTGGCCATTCACACCGACACGCTCAATGAGTCGGGCTTTGTCGAAGACACGGTGGCGGCCTTCAAGGGCCGCACCATCCACACCTTTCACACCGAAGGCGCGGGCGGCGGGCATGCACCCGATATTTTGAAAGTCGTGGGAGAGGCGAATGTGCTTCCCTCGTCGACCAACCCCACACGCCCCTACACCATCAACACGCTCGACGAGCATGTGGACATGCTGATGGTCTGCCACCACCTGGACCCATCGATCGCCGAAGACCTGGCCTTTGCCGAAAGCCGCATCCGCAAGGAAACCATTGCGGCCGAAGACATCCTGCACGACCTGGGTGCCATCAGCATGATGAGCAGCGACAGCCAAGCCATGGGGCGGGTGGGCGAAGTCATCATCCGGACCTGGCAGACGGCGCACAAGATGAAGCAACAACGCGGCAGCTTGCCGGGTGACACCGATCGACACGACAACGCCCGCGTGAAGCGCTACATCGCCAAGTACACGATCAACCCAGCGATTGCGCACGGCATGAGCCACGAGGTGGGCAGCATCGAAGTGGGCAAATGGGCCGATCTGGTGATCTGGAAACCCGCTTTCTTTGGCGTGAAACCGGCCATCATCATGAAAGGCGGCTTCATCGCGCTGGCAGCCATGGGTGACCCGAACGCGTCCATCCCCACACCACAACCTGTGCACTACCGCCCCATGTTTGGCAGCTTTGGCGGGGCGCTCACGCACAACTCGCTGACGTTTGTGTCGCAAGCCGGTTTACAGGCGGGCATTGGCGCACGCTACGGGCTGGCCAAGACCTTGTCGGCTGTCAAAAACATTCGCAAAGTGGGCAAACGCGACATGGTTCACAATGATTACGCGCCCCGCATGGAAGTCGATGCACAAACCTACGCGGTGCGCGCCGACGGCCAATTGCTGGTGTGCGAACCCGCCACCAGTTTGCCCATGACCCAACGCTACTTTTTGTTTTGATGATCACCTGCTCCAAACGCATGCCCCAGGGCAAAGGCCTGGCCAAAGTCCTCGTGCAACGTGCCGCCACGGTCACGCTGGATTGGGACACCCGCCAGAAAAGCCGCTTTGACGCCGTCGACAGCACAGGCCGAAGCATCGGCGTGTTCTTGCCGCGCGGCACGGTGGTGCGTGGCGGCGATGTGCTGGTGGCCGAAGACGGCTCGCTGATCCGGGTCGAGGCTGCGCCGCAAGATGTGCTGCGCATCACCGCCTGCACCCAGCACGGCTCACCGTTCGACCTGACCCGCGCCGCCTACCACTTGGGCAACCGCCATGTGCCCATTGAGCTGCAAGCCGATCACCTGAAGATCGAACCCGACCATGTGCTGGCCGACATGTTGCGCGCGATGCACATGACCGTGCTGCCCGTGTCAGAGGCTTTTGAACCTGAAAACGGCGCCTATGGCGAGCACGGCGGGTCTTCACATAGGCACGGGCATGACCATGCGCACGACGCCCATGACCACGCGCCACAGGCCACGCCGACACGCATTGCCATCCCGATTCGCGCGGCCCATGCCGAGCCGCATGTGCACGGCCCCGATTGCAAGCATGAGCACTGACACCGCGCCTTCGGGTCTGCTGCAACTGATCTGGCTCGCATCGCCTGCATTGCCCATCGGGGGATTTTCTTATTCCGAGGGCCTTGAGGCCGCCATCGAACACGGCCTGGTGCACGACGAAGCCAGCGCCACACACTGGGTGGTCGACCAACTGCACCTGACGCAGTCGCGCGGCGACATGGCCGTATTGGCCCAGGCCATCCCGGCATGGCAAAGCGGCGATGCGCTGCGACTCAAAGCACTGAACGATTGGGTCATGGCCACCCGCGAAACAGCTGAGATGCGCTTGCAAACCGAACAGATGGGCCGCTCTTTGCTCGACTGGTTGCGCAACCTGCAACAAGCTTCCGAGGCCCAATTGGTCTGCTGCGCGCAACTGCCAACCACCTACCCTTTGGCCATGGCACTGGCCTTGTCTTTGGCGCAAGTGCCCCTCGACCAAGCTCTGCAAGCCCATGCCTTTGGCTGGGCAGAAAACATGACTCAGGCCGCCCTCAAGGCCGTGCCCTTGGGTCAAAGCGCAGGCCAGCGCATGCTGGCCCGACTGGCGCGCGAAATCCCTGTGGCTGTGCAAACAGCCCTGCTTTTGAGCGATGAAGACCGCCAAGCCTTCAGCCCCATGCTGGCCATCTTGTCGGCCAGACACGAAACCCAATACTCGCGAATTTTCAGATCATGAGCACTGCCCTTCACCACATTGCCAACCGCACCAAAAAACTGCCCCCACTGCGAGTGGGCATTGGCGGGCCGGTTGGCTCCGGCAAAACCACCTTGCTGGAGATGCTGTGCAAAAACATGCGTGAGCGCTGGGACCTGATCGCCATCACGAATGACATTTACACCAAGGAAGACCAGCGCCTGCTCACCGAGAGCGGCGCCCTGCCCGCCAACCGCATCATGGGCGTGGAAACGGGTGGCTGCCCGCACACGGCCATACGTGAAGACGCGTCCATCAACCTCGAAGCCATTGACCGCATGCTGGAGAAGTTTCCCGATGCCGATGTGGTCTTCATCGAAAGCGGCGGCGACAACTTGGCCGCCACCTTCAGCCCGGAGTTGAGCGACCTGACGATTTACGTGATCGATGTGGCCGCAGGCGAAAAGATCCCCCGCAAAGGCGGCCCGGGCATCACCAAGAGCGATTTGTTCGTCATCAACAAGACCGACCTGGCACCCCATGTGGGCGCATCGTTGGACGTGATGCGGGCAGACACCGACCGCATGCGCCCCAACCGAGAAACACGCCCCTGGGTCATGACCAACCTCAAAACGCTGGATGGCCTGACGGAAGTGGTGGCGTTTATCGAGAAAAAGGGCATGCTGGCCCAGGCTTGAGCCGCTTTTGGTCTGCACGCCAGGCAAAACGCGGGTTTAAATCGTTACAATCTGGCCGCAAGGAAGCGTGGCAGAGTGGTCGATTGCACCGGTCTTGAAAACCGGCGACTCGTAAGGGTCCGTGAGTTCGAATCTCACCGCTTCCGCCAGTTAAGAACCCTAAGTAATTGATTTACTTAGGGTTTTTTATTTTAGCCCCAGTAAGTCCACCTTTTGGTCCACCTTTTTGGGGGGGGCTATAAAATTTCTGCGTTGAACAGCCGGGATGCAACAGGTAGGTTCCTTTAGCAACCATGTGGAAATTCCCGGCATTTTGGATGGGTGAGCCAATGTGATGCAGCCTGCGGCTAAGCCCCTGGCCTTGCCCAAGCGAGAAAGGGAACCGGCGTACAGATCAAAAGTTGACGATCAAGGTGACCTCACAGTTGACAATTAACTGAAACGCCAAGCTGCCATGGCAATGGTCCATAGCGTATTTCGACGGCTGAACGTCTCAGCCCTTTTTTTCAGTTTTCCTTGCCCATCAGTATCAAAACTCTGGATCGTTACGTAAAGATTTTTTGATGGCCTATAAAGCCACGACTTGTTGTTTATTCATTCCGCTCCGAGACCACCACCAGCACGCGCTGCAGACCGACGCTCACCACCACCTGCATCGGAAATGCGCCATCGGGCACTGCGCTGGCATCAAAACGCTGGCGCTCCGGGTCAAACTTGAGCCAGCTTGGCAGACTGGCGCCATCCGGCAAACTGGCCTGGGCGCGGATGCCCTGCGGCGCCTGTTCAGCCATCATTCGG
>CAIZSE010000100.1 GCA_903935585.1 uncultured Burkholderiales bacterium
GCCCTTTTGTCGCCAATGACCACCGCATCGGTGATGTAAGGCGAGAATTTCAGTTCGTTTTCGAGTTCGCTCGGGGTAATGTTCTTGCCACCAGCCGTGATGATGATGTCTTTCATGCGATCGGTGATGCGGAAAAACCCTTCCTCGTCCACCACGCCCACATCGCCCGTGTGCAACCAACCGTCGGCATCGATGGTTTCGGCGGTCTTTTCTGGCAAGTTCAGATAGCCCATGAACACGTTGGGGCCCCGCACCAGGATTTCGCTGGTCACCGGGTCCAGGCGCACTTCGTTGAATTCGGCCGCAGGGCCAATCGAGCCGGGTTTGATGCGGTCGGCAGGAACACCTGTCGCTGCGCCACAGGTCTCGGTCATGCCCCAGACCTCCAGCATGGGCAGGCCCAGCGCCAAATACCAGCGCACCAACTCGGGCGAGATGGGCGCAGCACCCGTGACCAAAAACCTGGCACGGTGGATGCCGATCATCTTTCGCACATTGTTCAGCGCCAGCAAACGCGCCAGATGAAAGCGCAGCTTGAGGCTGGCGGGCACGGGCCGGCCCTTGAGCACCAACTCGGCCACCTGATGGCCCACACCGATGGACCAGCCATAAATGGCTTGCTGCAGGCCGCCCGCTTCTTTCAGGGCGATCATGACGCCCGAGTAAAACTTTTCCCAGACGCGGGGCACCGCCGTGAACACGGTGGGCGCGATCTCGCGAACGTTTTCAGGCACGGTTTCGGGGTTCTCGACAAAGTTCAGTTTGGCACCGGTGTACATCGAAAAATACTCACCTCCCATGCGCTCTGCGATGTGGCACAGCGGCAAGAAGCACATGCATTCGTCGCGCTCGTCTCGGGCGATCAGGGTGTTGTAGCCGCGCACCGTGTAGACCAGGCCATGGTGGCTGTGCATGCCACCCTTGGGCCTGCCAGTCGTGCCCGAGGTGTACACCAAAATGGCCCGGTCTTCAGGCTTGCATTGGGCTGCGCGCTGCGCCAGCAGGTCGGGATGGGACTTGGCGTGTTCGCGGCCCAGGGCACGCAGTTCTTTCAGGCTGATCACCTGCGGGTCGTGGAAGTCGCGCAAGCCGTCCATGTCAAACACGACAATCTTGCTCAGCAAGGGCAAGCTGTCGCGAACGGCCAGGGCCTTGTCGAGCTGCTCATCGTCTTCGACAAATAGCACACGGGTGGCCGAGTCTTCGCAGAGGTAATGCACTTGTTCTGCGGCATCGGTCGGGTAAATGCCGTTGGATACACCGCCAGCGCTCAGCACAGCCAGGTCGCACAGCACCCACTCGATGTTGGTATTGGCCAGAATCGAGGCGGTGTGCCGGGCCTCAAAGCCCAGCGCCATCAGTCCATGGCCGATCTCGCGCACGGCCTGGGCGGTCTCATCCCAGGTCCAGCTGCGCCAGATGCCAAAGTCTTTTTGGCGCATCCACACATTCGGGCCACGGACGGCCACGGCGTTCCAGAAGATGGCGGGGATGGTCTCGCCCGCCATGACGATGTTTTTTTGCGGCGCAATGCCGGAGGTGTCCCAGAGTTGGCTCATGTCTTATCTCCAGGTTTTCTTCTTTTTCCAGCGGCGATCGGCGCGCACGCCCTCTTCCTTGAGCCCCAGGTAGAACTCCTTGATGTCCTCTTTTTCGCGCAAACGGGCACAGATGTCTTCCATCACGATGCGGCCGTTTTCGAGGACGTAGCCGTAGTCCGAGGCATTGAGTGCCATGTTGGCGTTTTGCTCGACCAGCAAGATGGTGGTGCCACGCTCGCGGTTGATGCGCACCACGATTTCGAAGATTTCCTTGGTGAGCTTGGGGCTGAGGCCCAAGCTGGGCTCGTCCAGCAGGATCAGGTCGGGGTTGGCCATCAAGGCCCGGCTGATGGCCAGCATTTGTTGCTGGCCACCCGAGAGCAAACCGGCGTCTTGGGCCGTGCGCTCACGCAGGATGGGGAAGTAATTGAACACGGCCTCCATGTCACGCGCCACGCCATCGCGGTCTTTGCGCGTGAAGGCGCCCATGAGCAGGTTGTCGCGAATCGACAGCAAAGGAAACACCTCGCGGCCTTCGGGCACGTGCATCAGGCCGCTCTGCACAATGATGGCGGGGTCTTGCGCGGTGATGCTTTTGCCCTTGAACTCGATGGAGCCCTTGCGCGGGTCGATGATGCCGCTGATGGTTTTGAGGATGGTGGTTTTACCCGCCCCGTTGGAACCCAGCACCGTGGCGATTTCACCCTTGCGCACCTGCAGGCTGACACCGCGAATCGCTTTGATCGGACCATAAGCGCTTTCCACGTTGAGCAATTTCAGCATCACGCTGTCTGTTGCCCCGGCCACTTCTGCGGCGCCTGCTGCCCCTGTCAGGCTGTCGTTCAAATTTTGTGTGGCGCTGCTCATGCTGCACCCCCAGCCACATAATTTTCTCGGCGCAAGCTGGACACATCGTCCACCGAGCCCAAATAGGCCTCGATGACACCCGGGTCGCTTTGCACCTGGCTGGGCGTGCCGGTGGCGAGTTCTTCACCCTGGCTCATGGCCAGCACACGGTCCGACACTTTGGAGACCAGGCTCATGTCGTGCTCCACCATGAGCACGGTGATGCCGAGCTCGTTTTTGATGTCCGAAATCCAGAAAGCCATGTCTTCGGTTTCCTCGACGTTCAGGCCCGATGAGGGTTCATCGAGCAAGAGCAATTGGGGATCGGTGCACAAGGCCCGGGCCAACTCCACGACTTTGCGCACGCCATAAGGCAAACCTGCCACCATCGAGTCGCGATGGTGTTGCAAGTCCAGAAAATCAATGATTTGCTCTACCTTTTCGCGCGCCTCGATTTCGGCTGCACGGGTTTTGGCCGTGAAAAAAATCTCGCTCCACAAACCGGTTTTGCGGTGCGTGTGGCGACCGATCAGCAGGTTTTGCAGCACCGTGGCGTGCTCGAACAACTCGATGTTCTGAAAGGTGCGCGCAATGCCCAGGCTGGCAATTTGATGCGGCAGTTCATCGGTCAAGCGCAGTGTGCCCTTGGGCCCAGCGTAGTCAATCACCCCGGTGGTGGGGGTGTAAATGCGGCTGATCAGGTTGAACACCGTGGTCTTGCCGGCGCCGTTGGGGCCGATGAGGGTGAAGACTTCACCGCGCTTGACGTCAAAGCTGACCTTGTTCACAGCCAGCACACCGCCAAAACGGACGCTCAGGTCTTGAGCGGATAAAAGGATGTCTGCGTTCATTTCAGGCGGTCCGATTTCTGGAATGATTTCTGGCGCTTGAACAGGCCACGGCGGTAGAACGGGAAGAGCTGGAACCAGGTGCGCACCTTGAGCCAACGCCCGTACAAGCCCATCGGTTCAAACAACACAAAGGCGATCAGTACCATGCCGTAAACCGTGCCCTGCAAACCGGCGGCTCCGCCAATGGCTGCGGGCAAAAAGTCCTTGCCCATGGAAATCAGTTGGGGCATGACGATCAGGAAAATGGCCCCCAGGAAAGCCCCGTGGATGGACCCCAAACCGCCAATCACCACCATCAGCAACAAGTCGATCGACTGGATGATGCTGAACTGCTCAGGCGAAAGGAACTGGATCTTGTGGGCATAGAGCGCCCCACCAATGCCGGCCAAAGCAGCCGATAAGGCAAAAGACAGCGTCTTGTAGCGTGCCAGATGAATGCCCATGCTCTGGGCCGAGATTTCGGAATCGCGGATCGCCACAAATGCCCGCCCGGTGGACGATCTCAGCAAATTCGCGATGGCCACTGTGGCACCCACGGCCACAACGAGGCAAAGAAAATAGAACTCCTCGGTGGTGTCCAGGGTCCAGCCACCCAGCTTGGGGTAGCCGACCATCAGGCCCGCATTGCCACCCGTGACATGCTCCCAGCGGGCCATGCCTTCTTCGACAATGAAGCCAAAGGCCAGCGTGGCCATGCCCAGGTAAATGCCTTTGACACGCAGTGCAGGCAAACCGACGATGACCCCCGCAATGGCCGAGAACAAGCCCGCACACAACAAGGCCAGCGGAAACGGCACACCGGCGTTCACCATGACGCCTTGGGTGTAAGCCCCAACCCCCAAAAAGGCGGCATGGCCTAAAGAGAACAAACCGGTGTAGCCCGCCAGCAGCATGAGGCCCAGGCCCACCACCGCATAAATCAGCACGAAGGTCAGTTGGGCCAGCCAGTATTCCGCCACGACCCAGGGTGCTGCCACCATAAACAGCCCCAGCAGGCTGTACCAGAACACATGGCCACCGTGCCTGGCCAGGGTGATGTCCTGGTTGTATTCGGTCTTGAAAATGAAACGCATGTCAGGGCCTCAGACTTTCTTGCGCAATTGCTCGCCGAACAAGCCATTGGGCTTGAGCACCAGCATGAGCAAAACCACGATGTAGGGCGCAATGTCCTTAAAGCCTTCGGGCAAGTAAAAGCCCGAAAAAGACTCGACGATGCCAATCACCAGACCGCCCACGATGGCGCCAGGCAAGCTGCCAAAACCGCCGACCACAGCGGCCGGAAAAGCCTTCAGGCCAATGAAGCCCATGTTGGCGTGCACAAAGGTGATGGGCGCCAGCAGCAAACCTGCCACCGCAGCCACACCCGCTGCCAGACCCCAGACCAAGCCGTTGATTTGCTTGACCGGAATGCCCATGTAATAAGCGGCCAACTGGTTCTGCGATGCGGCCTGCATGGCAACGCCCAGCTTGCTGTACTTGAACATGGCAAACAGCCCCAGGCACAAAATGCCCGTGGCACCGATCACCACCATTTGCTCGGCCGCAATCACCAGACTACCCAAGCGCAAAACCTGTCCGGCATAGGGCACAGGCATGGTGTGGGTGTCGGTGCCGACATCGGGGATCATGGTGATCAGGCCGCGCAACACATACCCGACGCCAATGGTCAGCATGACGATGGAAAACGCAGGCTGCCCGAGGATGGGGCGAATCACCATGCGCTCCAGCAAGACACCGAAAACGCCCATGGCCACGATGGCGGCAGGCACTGACAACCAAAAAGGAAAGCCCAGCAGCGTCATGGCGGCCAGACCCGAAAAGGCCCCCACCATCATCAGGTCGCCCTGGGCAAAGCTCACCGTTTCGGTGGCCTTGTAAATCAGCACGAAACCCAGGGCGATGAGTCCGTAAATACAGCCCTGGGCCACACCGCTGATCAGCAGTTGCAGCAATTGCACGCCTGTCTCCTCTGTTTTTTATTGTCTTGCCAAAGTCCGCATCGGCTTTGCCATGGGCTTTGGGACCCGGCAAAAGCATTTGCGAACGACCGTGCGATTATGTATGTCTTACACGAGACTTTCCCTAGGGGTTGTCCCCCATTCAAACTCCAACACAAGGCTTCAATATCCCTGCATGACACATGCCATTCGCATCGGTTCCGGCCTCGGTTTTTACGGCGACAACTGGGAGCCCGTGGTCGCCAGCATTGAGCGCGGCCAAGTCCAGTTCATCGCCAGCGACCACCTGGCCGAGCTCACGCTGGCCATTCTTCAAAAAGACCGCCAACGCGACCCGTCGCTGGGCTTTGCCCGCGATGTGGTGCCCATGCTCTTGCGCCTGTGGCCTCTGATGCAGCCGCGCGGCGTTCGGTTTGTGTGCAACGCAGGCGGCCTGAACCCGATGGGCGCAGCCCTGGCGGTGCGCAGTGCTTTGGCAGGCGCTGGCTGGCACCCGCGCATCGCGGTGGTGTCGGGCGATGACGTACTGCCCCTGTTGCAAGAAGCAGGCACACGGTTTGACCACATGATGAACGGCGCAGACGTGAGCAGCGTGCGCGAGCGTCTGGTGTTTGGCAACGCCTACCTGGGGGCGCAACCCATCGTGGATGCGCTTGACCAGGGGGCTGACATCGTGATCACCGGGCGAGTGGCCGATGCGGCGCTGTTTTTGGGCCCGCTGGTGCACGGCCTGGGCTGGAAGCTGGGCGATGCCAGCACGCCTGAAGACTTCAACCGCTTGGCCCAAGGTCTGGCGGTTGGCCACTTGCTGGAATGCTCGGGCCAGGGCAGCGGTGGCAATTTTGGCAGCCAGGGCAGCTGGCAAGCCATCCCCGATCTGGCCCACATTGGCTACCCGATTGCCGAGGTGCAGGCCGATGGCTCGGCCATCCTGACCAAAGCACCGGACACGGGTGGCCTGGTCAACTTTGACACGGTCCGCCAGCAACTGCTCTACGAGGTGCACAACCCACACGCCTACCTGTCGCCCAACGTGGTGCTGGACATGGGCCAAATCGCATTGACCGACGAAGGCCATCACCGGGTGCGCTTGACTGGCGCCCAAGGTGCGCGCCCTGGCGACCAGTTGAAGGTGGTGGCGGGCTTCAAAGATGGCTTCAAGGCCGAGGTCAGTTGGGGCTTTTCGTGGCCCGACGCCTGGGACAAAGTGCAAGCTGCGGAGGCCACGATCCGCAGCCAACTCAAGGCGCGAAAGCTGCCTTTTGACGAACTGTTTGTGGAGTACCCGGGCCTCAATTCGGCGCACGGCCCGCTGGCAAAGTTGCCGCCAGCCGCAGAACTGAATGAGCGCGCAGAGATCTGGGTGCGCATGGCCTTGCGCACACAGGTCAAAGCGGCGGCCGATGGTTTTGGCCGCCTCTTTCCCTGGATGGCCCTGAGCGGGCCGGCCTACACCTGTGGCTTTCAGGGCATGAACAGCAGCAGCGAATTGCTGGGCATCTGGCCCACACTGATTCCTCGCAACAGGGTTCAGGCCCGCCTTGAAATTCTGGAGCCCAGCACATGAACACCGCAACCCCAAGCCTCTTGCGCATGCCCCTGGCCCGCTTGGCCCACGCCCGCAGCGGTGACAAAGCCGACTGGGTGGACTTTGGCCTGTTCGCCTGGAACGAAGACGGCTATCGGATCATGAAACGCGAAGTCACGGCAGACAAAGTACAAGCCCACTTTGCCCCCTGGCTGCCGGGCAAGGTGCAAGCCTGGGCGCTGCCCAACATCCTGGCCATGAAATTCGTACTGGAAGGCGCCCTGCAAGGTGGCGGCGCACGCAATCTGCGGCTGGACAACCTGGGCAAAGCCATGGGCGCCGCACTGCTGCGCATGGACATCGAGGTCAGCGCGCAAGAATGGCAACAGGCACAAAAAAGCCCCCGAAGGGGCTGGTGGCCAGAGCCTTTGTCACCCCGGGCTTGATCCCGGGACATGCGTCAAACGCGCTCGATGATCAGTGCAATGCCCTGACCCACGCCAATGCACATGGTGCACAGGGCGTAGCGGCCGGATGTTTGTTGCAGGCGGTTGATGGCGGTGGTGACCAAGCGAGCACCTGAAGCGCCCAACGGGTGACCCAGGGCGATGGCGCCGCCCCAGGCGTTCACACGGGCGTCGTCGTCTTTCAGTCCCAGCATGCGCATCACGGCCAGGCCTTGTGCCGCAAAGGCTTCGTTCAGCTCGATCACGTCCATGTGGTCGATGGTCAAGCCCGTTTGGGCCAGCACCTTGAGCGTGGCCGGCGCAGGGCCAATGCCCATGACACGCGGCGCCACACCCGCAGTGGCCATGCCCACCACACGCGCTTTGGGCGTGAGGCCGTTTTTGGCCGCTTCGGCTTCGCCGGCCAGCAGCAAGGCACACGCACCATCGTTCACACCCGAGGCATTGCCTGCGGTCACGGTGCCATCAGGGCGCACCACACCTTTGAGCTTGGCCAGGGCTTCGAGGCTGGTTTCGCGCGGGTGTTCGTCGGTGTCCACGAGGATGGCGTCGCCCTTTTTCTGGGGAATGCTCACACCCACGATTTCGCGGGCCAGGTGACCCGCCTTGATCGCGGCCACAGCGCGCAGCTGGCTGTTGTAGGCCATCAAATCTTGTGCTTCGCGCTCGATTTTGTAGTCGGTCGCCACGTTTTCTGCGGTCTCGGGCATCGAGTCCACGCCGTATTGCGCCTTCATCAGCTTGTTGACAAAACGCCAGCCGATGGTGGTGTCGTACACCGCATTGGCGCGGCTGAAGGCGCTTTCTGCTTTGGGCATGACAAACGGGGCGCGGCTCATGCTTTCCACCCCGCCGGCAATCATCAGCCCGGCTTCCCCCGCCTTGATGGCGCGGGCGGCGGTGCCAATGGCGTCCAGGCCCGACCCGCAAAGTCGGTTGATGGTGCCGCCTGGTACATCCACAGGCAAGCCTGCCAGCAAGCTGCTCATGTGCGCCACATTGCGGTTGTCTTCACCGGCCTGGTTGGCGCAGCCGTACAGCACGTCGGTCACGGCGGCCCAGTCCACTTTCGGGTTGCGGGCCATCAGTGCGCGCAAGGGCACCGCGCCCAGATCGTCGGTGCGCACGCTGCTCAGGGCACCGCCGTAACGGCCAAAGGGGGTACGGATCGCGTCGCAAATGTAGGCTTGGTTCATGTTGGTCGTTTCGTGAAGGTTGTCTTAATGCATTATATTGCATGAAATAAGGGCACTCTTTTGCATTCTAGGGCCAGTGTTGAGGTTTCGGTCCGCCTGTTTATCAATTCAGAGTCTGGCGTCTGGCCGCGAGGCGGGACGTCGGCGCCATCCATCAAACCATGTGAGAGACCAGGGTCCGGGGCCGGGGCGATGTGGCAAAGCGAAGCGCCTCTGAGCCTTGGCCCCGAACCCCGGTCTCTCACTGCTTAAAACAGCTGGACTTAAGAGACAATGCCCTCCATGCTGATTCAACCCTCCCAAGCAGATGTCCGGCGTTTTTTTTGCGGTGTCTACGCCAAAGCCCGCACGGACGCCGCTCTGGAACCCATGGAAATGCTCGTCAGCCAATGGATCAACGAGCACCCCGAATACCACGCTGAACTGGCCGATGTCGATGCAGCGTTGGCCAGCATGCACAAAGCCGATCCGAACCAGGAAAACCCTTTCCTGCACTTGTCGATGCACCTGTCCATCAGCGAGCAATGCAGCATTGACCAACCCCGTGGCATTCGCCAAGCGGTGGAGTTGCTCACCCACAAACTCAACTCCCTGCACGATGCTCACCACCAGACCATGGAATGTCTGGGCCGAATGGTTCACGAAAGCCAACACGCCGGCCGCATGCCCGATGGCGAGGCCTACATCGCGTGCGTGCAACGCCACGCCACCCGAGACTGACTCAGTCCACCGCGTGTAGCCAAGCCCGCTGCGCCTTCAGCACCGCATCGGGATACGCGGCTTGGCCCCGGGAGCCGTTGTAACGCCCCAGGCCAAGAAACAGGTCACCGCGCTCGCGGTCCAGGTAATGCCGCAAGATCACACACCCAAAACGCAAATTGGTTTGCATGTGAAACAGTCGGCTGTGATCGCCATCCCCAATGGTGCGCGCCCAAAATGGCATGACCTGCATGAAACCCATAGCCCCTGCAGACGACACAGCGTGTTTGCGAAACGCGCTTTCAACCTGAACCAAACCCAGCACCAGCGACAAGGACAGACCTGCCCGGCGTGCCTCGTACCAAAGGGTTTGCAAGAACTCTTGCCGCTCAACGGGGTTGCGCTGAAAACGAACCAGCCCCTGGCCAGTGGCTGCCAGCCATCGGGCATAGGCCTGTTGATCGGAGGAGGTGGTCAGCACCGGCTCTGGTGGTGCGTCACCAGCGACTGCGGCGCTGAGGGCGGTGCGCACGGCCGTTGACAATTGCTCTTCGACTTGAGTGCCCGCATGAACTGGCGTGAAAGGCAACAGGCTGAGGCCTGTGCCCAGCAAGGCGCTTTTTGCCAGTCGCTGCAACGCCTGGCGGCGGGTAGGCGATTCAAAACGAAGGGGGACGATAGCCGACATGCCCCAACGCGAATCAGGCGGCCATGCGGATTTTGATGTGCGCCAGAATGTCCGAAACAGCCACCTTGGTCGCTTCTGAATCGCGCCGGTGCTGGTATTCGATCAGGCCATCCTTGAGCCCCTTGTCGCCGATGGTGATGCGGTGCGGCACCCCGATCAATTCCCAATCTGCAAACATCGCGCCAGGGCGCTCACCCCGGTCATCCAGGATGACGTCCACGCCATCGGCCAGCAAGGCGGCGTAAATGCGTTCGGCCTCGGCCTTCACGGCTTCGCTGCGGTCCATGCCGATGGGGCAAATCACAGCTGTGAATGGCGCAATCGCATCGGGCCAGATGATGCCGCGCTCGTCGTGGTTTTGCTCAATGGCAGCGGCGGGCAAGCGGGTGATGCCGATGCCATAGCAACCCATCTCCAGGAACTGGGGTTTGCCGTTCTCGTCCAGGAAGGTGGCGTTCATGGCCTTGGAGTATTTGGTGCCCAGGTAAAACACATGGCCTACTTCAATGCCGCGCTCAATCGCCAGCTCGCCCTGACCGTCAGGCGATTGGTCCCCCGCCACCACGTTGCGCAGGTCGACGACCAAAGCCGGTTCGGGCAGGTCACGGCCCCAATTCACGCCCGTGGTGTGGAAGCCTTCTTCGTTGGCACCGCAAATCCAGTCGGCCATGATGGCCACATCGCGGTCAGCCACGATGTGGACGGGTTTTTTCAAATTCAGCGGGCCCAGGTAACCGGGCTTGCAGCCAAAGTGGTCTTCGATCTCGCCCAGGGTGGCAAAGCGAAAGCCCCCTTCCATGCCGGGCAGCTTGCCGACCTTGACTTCGTTCATGTCGTGGTCACCGCGCAGCAGCAGCAACCAGACTTGCGATTTGACGATCTCGCCCTGCGCGTTCAGCTGATCGGTGGCCAGCACCAGCGACTTGACGGTGGAGGACAGCGGCACGTTGAGCAAGGTGGCGACGTCTTCGCAGGTGCTTTGACCGGGGGTCGCTGTTTTTGTCAGGGCCTGGGTCGCGGCGTTCCTTGGCTGGCTGGGGGCCAGAGCCTCGGCCTTTTCCATGTTGGCGGCATAGTTGCTGCTGGGGCAATACACGATGGCGTCTTCACCGATCGCGGCGATCACCTGAAACTCTTCGCTCAGGTCACCCCCGATGGCACCACTGTCGGCGGCCACGGCGCGGTAGGTCAAGCCGAAACGGTCAAAAATTTTCCGATAAGCACCCGCCATCACTTGGTAGCTGGCCTTGGCACTGAGCATGTCGCGGTCAAAGCTGTACGCGTCTTTCATGGTGAATTCACGGCCTCGCATCAGGCCAAAACGGGGCCGCCGTTCGTCCCGGAATTTGGTCTGAATCTGGTAAAAGTTCTTAGGAAGTTGCTTGTAGCTGCGCACTTCCTGGCGCACCACGTCGGTGACCACTTCCTCACTGGTCGGCTGGATCACGAAATCGCGGCCATGGCGGTCCTTGATGCGCAACAACTCAGGGCCCATCTTTTCAAATCGCCCTGTTTCCTGCCACAGCTCCGCGGGCTGAACCACGGGCATGGTCATCTCGATGGCACCAGCGCGGTTCATCTCTTCGCGCACGATGGCTTCGACCTTGCGAATCACGCGCAAACCCATCGGCATGTAGTTGTAAATGCCAGCGCCAAGCTTCTTGATCAGCCCTGCCCGCGTCATCAATTTGTGGCTGGCGACTTCGGCATCAGCCGGCGCTTCTTTGAGGGTGGAAATGAGGAATTGGGAAGCTTTCATCGCGGCACGCTAACAAAACAGGGGAATCAGGGAAACATCCAAGAGCGAGCGCCAATGTGGCGTGCATAATGAACACAATTTAAAAATTTGAGGTTGATTATGCTTGACCGTGAAGGCTTTAGGCCGAACGTCGGCATCATTCTGCTCAACCAGAGAAACCAGGTTTTCTGGGGCAAACGCATACGAACCCACAGCTGGCAGTTTCCGCAAGGTGGCATTGACCGGGGCGAAAGTCCTGAACAGGCCATGTTCCGTGAACTGCATGAAGAAGTGGGGCTCCAACCGGAGCATGTGCGCATCGTGGCCCGAACCCGTGACTGGTTGCGCTATGAAGTGCCAGACCGCTTCATCCGCAGGGATGCTCGGGGTTTTTACAAAGGCCAGAAACAGATCTGGTATTTGTTGCAATTGATGGGGCACGACCACCATCTGAACTTGCGCGCCACCGACCACCCCGAGTTCGACGCCTGGCGATGGAACGACTATTGGGTGCCGCTCGATGTGGTGGTGGAGTTCAAACGCGGTGTGTACGAAATGGCACTGACCGAGTTGGCCAGATTTTTGCCGCGCCAAGAAAGGCAAAACCGCTATTTGCGCGGCGGCAGTCGAAGCCTTCGCGAAGGCCTGGACTCTGACAACGGGACCCTGGAAATGGAGATCCCCTTGCACATGGAGCTTCCTCCCGGGGCCAGCTTCGATCCGAACCCACAAGGCTGAAGCCAATCAAGCTTGTGCTTGGAAGCCTGGCGGTCAGCGGGTCAAAATCAGGTTGTCCCGATGCACCATTTCGGGCTCTGCGGTGTAACCCAGCAAAGCCTCGTATTCGTGCGAGGGCTTTCGGCATAACAAGCGGGCTTCGGCGCTGGCGTAATTGGCCAAACCACGGGCTATTTCTGCCCCTTGCTCATCCCGAATGGCGATGACATCCCCGCGTGAAAAATCCCCGGCTACACCGTTCATGCCAATGGGCAGCAGACTCTTGCCTTCGGTCAATACTTTGTGTGCAGCCCCGGCGTCGACCGTGACCGACCCACGCAACTGCAGGTGATCGGCCATCCACTGCTTGCGGGCTTGTTGTTTGGCCGTTTGAGCCACCAGCAAGGTGCCCATGTTGTCGCCCTGACTCAAGCGCAGCAGCGCATCCGGCTCACGGCCCCAGGCGATCACAGTGGATGCGCCCGAGCCCGCGGCCCGTTTGGCCGCCAGGATTTTGGTGATCATGCCGCCCTTGCCAATGCTGGAACCAGCCCCACCGGCCATGGCTTCGAGTGCTGCATCGCCTGCACGGGCCTCGTGCACAAACGTGGCCGAGGGGTCTTTGCGGGGATCAGCGGTGTAGAGACCTTTTTGATCGGTGAGGATGATCAGCAGGTCCGCCTCGATCAAGTTGGCCACCAAGGCTCCCAATGTGTCGTTGTCGCCAAACTTGATCTCGTCGTTGACGACCGTGTCGTTTTCGTTGATGACCGGTAACACGCGGTGTTGCAGCAAGGTCAGCAAGGTGGAACGGGCATTGAGGTAGCGCTCGCGATCGGCCAGATCGGCATGTGTCAGCAACACCTGGGCGCTGCCCATGCCGTTTTCACGCAGCTTGGTTTCGTACACTTGCGCCAGGCCCATCTGGCCCACGGCGGCAGCGGCTTGCAAGGCCGGCACTTCGCTGGGACGTGTGGCCCAGCCCAGGCGTTTCATGCCTTCGGCAATGGCGCCACTGGACACCATGACCACCTCTTTGCCTTGAGCGCTGAGCAAGGCCATCTGACGGCACCATTCGCCGATCGCTTCTTCATCCAGACCGCGACCTTCGTTGGTCACCAGGCTGGAACCCACTTTGACAACGATGCGGCGGGCGTCACGCAAGAGATTGGAAACGGCAGGGGTGGTCATGCTTGGGGGTTTACTTTGCTGATGGACAGCAGGTCGCAGGAGTTGATGCTAGGCGTCGTTGGGCTCGGAAGACTGCGTTTTGAATCGCGGATCATCGGCATCAGGCGCTTGCGGCTTGTCTTGTTCCTTGAAACGAGGGTCAATGTCCACAACGCCTTGCTCAATGATTTGCTGGGCCCGGATGTGCTTGTAGATTTCCTTGATCAGGGGCTCGCAACCTTCACGGGTCAAGGCCGAAATCTGGAAGACCGGGCCTTTGTAGCGCATGCGCTTGATGAAATCCTTCACGCGGGCCTCGCGCTCTTCAGCGGGCACCATGTCCAGCTTGTTGAGCACCAACCAGCGGGGCTTGTTGTACAGACCCGGATCGTACTTTTTGAGTTCGGCCACGATGGCCTTGGCTTGCTGCACCGGGTCGACGTTGTCGTCAAACGGTGCAAAGTCAACCACGTGGAGCAACAAGCGGGTGCGCTGCAAATGGCGCAAGAACAAGTGCCCCAAGCCAGCACCTTCAGAGGCCCCCTCAATCAGACCCGGCACATCGGCCACCACAAAGCTTTGCTCAGGGCCCACACGAACCACGCCCAAATTGGGGTGCAAGGTGGTGAAGGGGTAATCGGCGATCTTGGGCCGGGCGTTGGAGACGGCCGCGATGAAAGTGGACTTGCCAGCGTTGGGCATGCCCAAGAGGCCCACATCGGCCAGCACTTTCAACTCGAGCTTTAGCTCTTTCTTTTCCCCCAGCCAGCCGGGTGTTTTTTGGCGTGGCGCGCGGTTGATGGCGCTTTTGAAGCGCATGTTGCCAAAACCACCGTCGCCACCCTTGGCGATCATGATGGTTTCGCCGGGCTCCAGCAATTCATAGAGCACTTCGCCCGTTTCGGCGTCAGTAATGATGGTGCCCACAGGCATTTTCAGGGTGACGTCGTCACCCGCTGCACCAAACATGTCGGATCCCATGCCGTGCTGGCCACGCTTGGCATCGTGACGGCGTGAGTAACGGAAATCAACCAACGTGTTCAGGTTGATGTCGGCGAAGGCAAAGACATGCCCACCGCGACCGCCATCACCCCCATTGGGACCACCAAACTCCTTGTATTTCTCGTGGCGGAACGAGACGCAGCCGTTCCCGCCGTCACCTGCGGAGATGTCAATATAGGCTTCGTCAACGAACTTCATGAGATTTCCAGTGTAGCTTGGGGTCCGCCGTCAAAACACAAGCGGGCCAAAATGCGAAAAGCCCCGGCTTGCGGGGCTCCTCTTCGCCATGGACGAGACAGGCTTAGACAGCCTTGGTCACGTTCACCATGTGCTTGCTGAGCTCGCCTTTGGTGGAAAACGACACGTGGCCGTCAACCAGGGCAAACAAAGTGTGGTCTTTGCCGATGCCGACATTGTTGCCAGCATGGAACTTGGTACCACGTTGACGAACGATGATCGAGCCAGCGCTGATCAGTTCACCACCGAAAGCCTTGACGCCAAGCATCTTTGGCTTGGAATCACGACCGTTGCGCGTAGAGCCGCCGCCTTTTTTCTGTGCCATGACCTATTCTCCTCAGGCAGAGATCGCGCCGATTTGCAGTTCGGTGAACTGCTGGCGGTGACCCTGACGTTTCTGATAGTGCTTGCGACGGCGCATCTTGAAGATGTGCACTTTGTCGTGCTTGCCATGCGCCAAAACTGTGGCTTTGACTGTGGCGCCGGACACCAGGGGCGTGCCGATCTTGAGTTCAGCGCCGATACCGACGGCTAAAACCTGATCAATCACGATTTCCTGGCCAACGTCCGCAGCAATCTGTTCTACTTTAATTTTTTCGCCAGCGACAACACGATACTGTTTGCCGCCGGTTTTTATGACCGCGTACATAAATGACCTCTTTGGATGGAAGTTTCCAAGGGCTAATCCCCAAGGAACCTGCGATTTTAGCACGACATGCCCTGCCAGGCAATCGGCTGCGACCAACAGCACCCCCTAAAGGGCGGCGACAGGGGCGCTTACTGTGCGGTCACTATAATGAGCCCGCACCGCAATGCGCCCAATGTTGCCTCCTTTCGCCTCGGCCCTGGCCGGCCACCCAGCCGGATACATCAAGTTGTCTGCTTACGAAAACAGCACCGCCGCCGTTCTTGAACTCGTGTCGCCCGATATGGCCGAGGTCGACCGCGTCATCGCCAAGCGACTCGATTCGGGCGTCCCTTTGGTGGGTGAGGTGGCCAAATACATCATTTCGGCCGGCGGCAAACGTCTGCGCCCGGTCTTGTTGCTTTTAACTTGCGGGGCTCTGGGCTACAAGGGTGCTCAAAAGCACAATCTCGCCGCCGTGGTCGAATTCATACACACTGCGACCCTGCTGCACGACGATGTGGTGGACGAGTCAACGCTCAGGCGCGGCAAACCCACTGCCAACGAGAGTTTTGGCAACCCTGCCAGCGTGCTTGTCGGTGATTTCATGTACTCGCGCGCCTTCCAGATGATGGTGGATGCTGACAACATGCAGGTCATGCAAACCCTGGCCGATGCCACCAACGTGATTGCCGAAGGCGAAGTGCTGCAGCTGATGAACATGCACGATGCCTCGCTTGACGAAGACGGCTATTTGCGTGTGATCCGCTCCAAAACAGCCAAACTGTTTGAGGCCAGTGCACGCCTGGGTGCAATTTTGGCAGGCAGTCCCACCCCCATTCAAAACGCTTGCGCCGACTACGGTCAGGCCTTGGGCACAGCTTTTCAGGTGATCGACGATGTGCTCGATTACGATGGCAATGCCGCTGAAATGGGCAAGAACCTGGGTGATGACTTGCGAGAGGGCAAAGCCACCTTGCCCTTGATTTTGGCCATGCAACTGGGCAGTGAGGCACAAAGGCAGACCGTGCGTGAGGCCATAGAAACTGGCAGCGTCGCCCGATTGGCCGACATCGTGACCATCGTGCGCGACACAGGCGCACTGGAGGCCACCCGAAACGCAGCAGCCTCTGAGGCCCAACGTGCCATCGATGCGGCCATGCAACTGCCAGACAATGCCTACAGGCAAGCCATGGTCGTGCTGGCGTCAGAACTGCTCAATCGCAGAACCTGACGGCTCTTTATGTCAATTTGCCCATGCGTGCTCAAGCACGCCACATCCATTTGACCTTGCACCCTGTTTCATTCGACAAATCAGATTGAGCGCCATGAAACTGCGAAAAACCGCCCATTACGCCTTCATTGGTTTGATTTGTGTCATGTGCTCAGTGGCCAATGCCAGCGCCAAGTGGGAGTCCGTCACGCTCAACGACCTGGGTTTGTTCTACATTGACCCCAAATCCATCACCGAAGAAGATGGCCGGAAATGGGTCTGGACCGCCCTGGATTACAAAAAAACCCAAAGCACGGGCGATGGCAAGCCGTACTTGTCCACCCATTCCCAGATTCAACTCAACTGCAAATTGAAGATGGCTCGGGTGATGCACGTGACTCACTACACAGGTCCGATGCTCACTGGCCAGGTTGTGAGTCGCCAAGGCATGTTGCATGAGTGGCTGAACATTGAACCGACTTCACCCATCCAGAAAATTGCCCGTCGGATTTGTTGAGGGAGTGATTGGCCTAAGGGCAATTCGAAACCCAGCCTAACGATGGTGGAATCAGTTGCCGCCAATCAGTTCACGGCATCACGCAGTCTGATCACCTCTTCACGCAAATCATGCGCCCAAACACGGCGATCCCGCCCCAGGGCCAGCTGCGGCTCCCCGAAATGAACCACGGCCGTGATTCTGGGTGCAGTCAGCGTGCGCCAGATGGAGCCGACCAATGTGTCGTCGTCAATGTAGCAAGGGGCAAAACTCGGCTCACCACTTCGGGCATCCAGGAATTGAAGCGACATGGGCTGCACGGGCGCCTCGGCTTGAATAGCCGACTGAATCAGGTTGGCATGAAAGGGCAGCAAGTCGCGCCCATCGCTGGTGGTGCCTTCAGGGAAGACCGCCACCACATCGCCATTTTTCATGGCATCGGCCATGTCCTTGACCATGCGCAGGGCGTCTTTGCGGCTGGTGCGTTCAATGTAGAGGGTGCCAGCGCCCGTGGCCAGCATGCCCACCAACGGCCAGTCCCGGATATCGGACTTGGAGACAAAACGGCAATGCCGCGCCGCGTGAATCACCGAGATATCCAGCCATGAAATGTGGTTGGACACGATGAGGGCCGGACCATTGGGCACAGGCCTTCCCAGCACCTTCAGATGGATGTCCCACAAAGCCAAAAACTGCAGGGCCCAGGCTTGCACGCGCATCTCGCGTTGCTCAGGGGTCCACTGGGGAAACCTGGCATAAATCGTCCACATGCCGATGAGGACATGCCATAGACCCCGCAGTAATTTCCAGAGAGCGATCAGTGTGCGCATGTCATCTCGAAGGCCAAGCTGCAGCCACAGGGCAAGCCCATCCGGCTCACCGGCAGATTGCGCGCAGGGTGCCCACGCTCACAAGAAGTCAACATCACCACTGGTCAGCGCGCTTCAAATGCCATGTTGCCACCCACCACCGTGGCCAACACACGTCCAGGCAACTCGTAGCCCGAAAACGGCGTGCTTTTGCCCTGACTGCGCAAAGACGCGTCGGTGACGAGCCAATGGCCTTGATCGGACAGCACGCACACATCGGCCAAACCGCCCACCGCCAACTGCCCCGCCGAGCCTTGCAAGCTGCCCAGTGCGGTGCCCAGCACCCGGGCCGGGTCTGCGGTGATGCGTGAAATCACTTGCGCCAGAGGCAACCCGGCATCCTGCCCCCACTTGAGGGCCAGGCTCCAAAGCAGCTCCATGCCCGTGGCACCGGGTTCGGCTTCGGCAAATGGCAAGGCCTTGGCATCGGCATCGACCGGGGTGTGGTCAGACACCAGGGCGTCCAGCGTGCCATCGGCCAGACCGGCGCGCAGGGCATCGCGGTCGCGCTGCTGACGAAGCACGGGCAAGAGACGCGCTCGGCTGTCGAAATAGCCCATGTCGGCGTCCGTCAGGTGCAGTGAGTTGATGCTCACATCGGCTGTCACAGGCAGGTCTTCGGCTTTGGCCTGGCGGATCAGTTCCACCCCCTGAGCACTGCTGATGCGGCAAAGGTGCACACGGGCGCGGGTGCCGCGCACCAGCTCAAAAATGGTGTGCAGTGCAATCGTCTCAGCGGCCACAGACACGCTGGACAAGCCCATGCGCGTGGCCAAGGGGCCGCTGGCTGCCACGCCTTTGCCCAGATGCAGCTCTTGCGGGCGCAACCAGACGGTGTAGCCAAAGGTGCTGGCGTATTGCAAAGCACGCTGCAGCACCTGGGTGCTGGGAACCGGCACTTCGGCCTGGCTGAAACCCACACAACCGGCGGCGGTGAGCTGCCCCATCTCGGTCAGCACTTCGCCACGCAGGCCCAAGGTGAGTGCACCCAAAGGCAGCACGCGTGCCAGGTGCAACTTTTCGGCGCGGTGGCGCAGCATTTCAACCAAGCCCGGTTCGTCAAGCACCGGCTCGGTGTCAGGCGAACAGACCAGGCTGGTCACACCACCGGCCACGGCAGCGGCCATTTCGCTTTCCAGCATGCCCGCATGTTCCTGCCCAGGCTCGCGCAGGCGCGCTGCCAAGTCCACCAGGCCAGGGGCCACGATGGCCCCTGCCGCATCGATTGTGCGGTTGGGGGTGAAGTCGGCAGGCACCTGGCCCACCGCCACGATGCGTCCGGCGGCAATCGCCACATCCGCTGTTTGGTCAACGCCGTTTGCAGGGTCAATCACGCGGCCGTTTTGAATAAGAATGTTCATGGCTGCACTCCACCAGGCTGACTCAAGGCGCGCAGGGCCATTTTGGGCAGCAGCGAATAAACAAAGAGGGGGGCGAGGGGGTTCATGTTTTTTTCCTTATGCCTCGTTGCCTGCGACGATGCTCAACACCGCCATGCGCACAGCGATGCCAAAAGTCACCTGCGGCAAGATCACGCTTTGCTGACCATCGACCACGGCGGAATCTATCTCTACGCCCCGGTTGATCGGGCCGGGGTGCATCACGATGGCATCGGGCTTGGCCAGCTGCAATTTTTCGGGCGTCAGGCCAAAGCTCTTGAAGTACTCCTGGCTGGATGGCAACAGCGCGCCCGTCATGCGTTCATTTTGCAAGCGCAACATGATCACCACATCACAGCCCTTGATGCCTTCCTCCAGGTTGTTGAAGACCCGTACACCCATTTGCGCCATGTCGGCTGGCACCAGAGTCTTGGGTCCAACCACGCGCACCTCGGCACAACCCAGTGTGGTCAGCGCATGGATGTCCGAACGGGCCACGCGTGAGTGAAGCACGTCGCCCACAATGGCCACCGTGAGGTTGGAAAAATCCTTTTTGTAATGCCGGATGGTGTACATGTCCAGCAGCCCCTGGGTGGGGTGTGCGTGGCGCCCGTCACCGGCGTTGACCACATGCACATGGGGTGCCACATGTTGCGCGATCAGATACGGTGCGCCCGACTCGCTGTGACGCACCACAAAAATATCCGCCGCCATGGCCGACAAGTTGGCGATCGTGTCGAGCAGCGACTCCCCCTTGCTGGCCGACGACCGGGCGATGTCGAGGGTGTAAACATCGGCCGACAAGCGGGTGGCAGCGATGTCGAAGGTGGTGCGGGTGCGGGTGCTGTTTTCAAAGAACAGGTTGAAGACGCTCTTGCCACGCAAAAGAGGCACTTTTTTCACCTCCCGCTCCTGCACGCTGACGAAGCTGGCCGCCGTGTCGAGGATGTGCGTGAGGATGTCTTTGGACAGGCCTTCCGTGGACAGCAGGTGAATCAGCTCACCGTTCTTGTTGAGTTGGGGGTTGTTGCGTTTGTAGAGCATGGTGTTCTCGCCCGGTTCAGGCTTTGTTCTCCACTTCAAAACTGAAAGTACCCGATGCATCGCGGGCCAGCGCCAGCGATTGGGTCTCGGGCAGGGCCACTCGGGCAGCGGCAAAGTCTGCCTCCACCGGCAACTGGCGCCCGCCCCGGTCCACCAGAACAGCCAACTGCACGCGGGCGGGACGGCCGTAGTCAAAAATCTCGTTGATCACTGCGCGAATGGTTCGCCCGGTATAAAGCACATCGTCCAGCAGCACAATGTCAGCCCCATCGACCTCAAAGGGCAAGTGGGTCTGACCGCCTGCCGACAGGCCGCGCTGGGCGTAATCGTCTCTGTGCATGACCGAAGACACGCAGCCTGACTCACCGGTTAGGCCGAGGTCGCGATGCAGTCGCTCGGCCAACCAGGCCCCCCCGGAGGTGATGCCCACCAAACGGGTATTGGCTTTGCACAAACTGCGCACGCCTCGCAGCAACTCCTTGTACAGGGCTTCTGCATCCAACGCCAAAGCACTCATGGCAGGCTCCTCAAAAATTGGTCAAGAATGATCGCCGCTGCCGCCGCATCGGCGTCTTTGGCGCCATTGGAAAGGGCCTCGGTCGTGGTGTAGCGCTCGTCCACCTCGTACACGGCCAGGCCGAAGCGGCCTCGCAGCTGGCGGCCAAACTTGCGGGCGCGCAGGGTGTTTTCGTGTTCGCCACCATCGGGATGGGTGGGCACGCCAATCACCAGCGCATCGGGCTGCCACTCCTTGATGCGTTTGGCGATCAGCTCAAAGCGGGCATCGCCTTCGGCAGCAATCGTCCCTTGCGGAGTGGCGGATTTCAGCAAACGATTGCCCACGGCCACGCCTGTTCGCTTGAGGCCGTAGTCAAAAGCCAGGAAGGTTTGCTGCGATACCGGCACCACCACGTCAGGCCCTGCGCTCATGCGTGCCCCGCATCCGGGGAAAGCATCCAGCTTTTGAGCCCCAACAAGTCCAGCGCACGCTCATAGCGCTCGGCCATGGGCACGTCAAAAATCACATCGGCAGAAGCGGGTACCGTGAGCCAGGTGTTTTCGCTCAATTCGGACTCAAGCTGACCTTCACCCCAGGACGAGTACCCCAAAGTAACCAGTACCCGGCGCGGCCCCGCCCCGGAAGACAGGGCCTCGAGCACATCGCGGGAAGTGGTCATTTCCAGCCCGCCCGGCACGATGAGGGTGGAAGCGTAAATTGAGCCCCCATCCTCTTCAGGCTTGTCCATGCGCAGGGGGTCGTGCAAGACAAAGCCGCGTTCGGTTTGCACCGGGCCACCCTGGCCCACCGGGTTTTGCACCAGGTCTTCCCGGCGCAGGCGCAAATCCACCTTGTCAAACAACAGGCTCATGCTGATGTCTGCAGGCTTGTTGATGATCAGGCCCATGGCGCCGCGAGGACCGTGCTCACACATATAAATGACACTGCCAGCGAATGTCTCATCTTCCAACCCGGGCATGGCAATCAGAAAATGATGCTTGAGGTCGATGGAGTCACAATCTGTCATGCCCCGATTTTAGCGGCCCCGTCCCTGCGGGCGAGTCCAAGGGTGCATTGATTGATCCAACCCGGCAAACCTTGATGGAAACCCCTTTTTCTTGTGGTCTGGTCTGGCTCCGACGCGATCTGCGTGTGAGCGACCATGCGGCCCTGCACCAAGCCCTGAAACACTGCCAGCGGGTGCATGTGGCGTTCGTGTTTGACACCGACATTCTGGACAAACTGCCCCGCGCCGACCGCCGGGTTGAGTTCATTCGAGAATCCCTGGTCGAAGTGGATGCCCAATTGCGCGAACTGGCAGGCCACGGGCAGGCGGGCCTGATCGTGCGCCACGGCGTGGCCAAAGACAAGATCGTCAAATTGGCCCAGCACCTGCAGGCCCAGGCGGTATTTGCCAACCACGATGACGAGCCACTGGCGCTGGCGCGTGACATTCAGGTGCGTGGCCATCTGGCCGACCATGGCATCGTTCTGCACACATTCAAGGACCATGTGGTGTTCGAGCGCAACGAAGTGCTCACCCAAATGGCCAAGCCCTTCAGCGTGTTCACGCCTTACAAAAACGCCTGGCTCAAAAAAATCACCCCCGAGGACTTGCAGGCCCACCCGGTGGCCCCCCTGGCCTCACGCCTGGCCCCCCGACCTGACGATTTGGCCCACCCGGTCCCGAGCCTGCAAGACATTGGTTTTGAGCCCACCAACCTCCAAACTCTGAAAATTCCAACCGGAGAATCGGGTGGCCAGGCCCTGCTGCAAGACTTTTTGACGCGAATTGACCAGTACGAAGAAACGCGCAACTTCCCGGCGGTCAAAGGCCCGAGCTACTTGAGCGTGCATTTGCGCTTTGGCACGGTCTCGATCCGTCAATTGGCCCGAGAAGCCTATCCCCGCATGCTGGCAGGCAGTCCTGGCGCCAGTGTCTGGCTGTCCGAGCTGATCTGGCGCGACTTTTATGTGCAGGTGCTGCACAATTTTGCGCATGTGGGCCAAGGGCAAAGCTTCAAGCCCGATTACGACGCCATCCGCTGGGAGCATGGCACGCATGCCCACAAACTGTTTGATGCTTGGTGCCAGGCCCGCACGGGCTACCCCTTGGTGGATGCGGCCATGCGGCAAATCAACCAGACGGGATACATGCACAACCGCCTGCGGATGGTCGTGGCGAGTTTTTTGGTGAAAGACCTGGGCATTGACTGGCGCTGGGGCGAGCGCTACTTTGCCGAACACCTGAGCGATTTTGACCTGTCGGCCAACAATGGCGGCTGGCAATGGGCCAGTTCAAGCGGTTGCGATGCCCAGCCTTATTTCCGGATCTTCAACCCCATCAGCCAAAGTGAACGGTTTGACCCCGAAGGGAAGTTCATTCGCCGCTACGTGCCCGAATTGTCGGGTTTGTCCGACAAAGACCTGCACGCCCCCTGGTTGGCCAAACCCCTTGAGTTGCAGGCAGCAGCAGTGGTGATCGGCAAAACCTACCCCGCACCCATCGTTGACCACGCAGAAGCTCGCGACAAAACCCTGGCCCGGTATGCGGTGGTCAAGAAAAAGCCGTCTGAATAAGACGGCTTGGGCGGCATCCGGTCTGTATCCGGATCAGATCGCCACCATCTCGAAGTCTTCCTTGCGGGCTGCGCACTCCGGGCAAGTCCAGTTCATGGGCACGTCTTCCCACTTGGTGCCGGGCGCAATGCCATGCTCGGGGTCGCCCGTGGCTTCGTCGTAAATCCAGCCGCAAATCAGACACATCCAGGTTTTATGTTCCATCACATTGTCGCAATCAGAGAGTCGAATAGAATGAAATGATTGTATCGTGCCGCAAAACTTCGACAGATTTTGCGCCCTGCTGAAGACCTTCTGAAGCCCCCTGCAATTCGCATCCCATGACCGACCATCACCCCAAATCCCTGACTGAAACCGAAGCCCTTGAGGCCGAAGAATCTGCGGGCCTGGCCTGCGTGCTTTCCTTCAATGCCAACGACCCCAGCGGTGCGGGTGGATTAACGTGTGATGCCACCGCCATGGCCTCGGTGGGCGCCCATTGTCTGCCCGTGTGCACAGGCGCCTATGTGCGGGACACCAGCGGCATCACCGACTTCTACCCCCTCGACGAAGAGGCGGTGAATGACCAAGCCCGGGCCGTGGCCGAAGATGTGCCTGTCCAGGTCATCAAGGTCGGGTTTGTTGGAAGCCCCGAAAGCCTGGCCACCATTGCCGAGCTGGCCGACGATTACGATGGCGTGCCCCTGGTGGCCTACATGCCCAACCTGTCCTGGTGGGAAGACGACAAGATCGACGCTTATCTGGACGCTTTCAGGGAACTGCTGTTGCCCCAAACCAGCGTGCTGGTGGGTCATCACAGCACCTTGCGACGCTGGTTGCTGCCTGAATGGACGGGCGAGCGCAACCCCGGCCCACGCGACATCGCCAAAGCCGCCGCTGAGCTGGGCGTGCCCTACACCCTGGTCACCGGCCTGCCCTTGCCCGATCAACACATTGACAACGCGCTGGCATCGCCCGAGACCGTGCTCAGCCACGAAAAGTTTGAACGCATCGAAGCCGTTTTTGCAGGCGCGGGAGACACCCTCACCGCCGCGCTGGCCGCCTTGCTGGCCACGGGGATGGACCTGCCCGAAGCCGCCAATGAAGCCCTGCATTACCTGGACCGTTGTCTGGACGAAGGCTTTCGGCCCGGCATGGGCCAGGTCATTCCGGACCGCCTGTTCTGGGCGCTGCCCGACGACGAAGACACCGACGCTGACGCAGGCCCCGAAGTGCACCCCGGCGCTGACTACTTTGAAGTGCCTTTCAACGAAACCAAGCATTGAAGCCCGAGACAACACCCATGACAGACCGCAACCAAATCCTCTTTGACCGCGCAGCCCAAGTGATCCCTGGCGGCGTGAATTCCCCCGTTCGCGCTTTTCGTGCCGTTGGCGGCACGCCGCGCTTTGTGCAGCGTGCACAGGGCGCTTATTTCTGGGACGCGAACGGCCAGAAATACATCGACTACATCGGTTCCTGGGGCCCGATGATCCTGGGCCACGGCCATCCTGCTGTGCTCGAAGCGGTGCAAAAAGCCGCACTGGACGGCTTCTCTTTCGGCGCCCCCACCGAGCGCGAAATCGAACTGGCTGAAGAAATCCTCAAGCATGTGCCCTCCATGGAGATGGTCCGCCTGGTCAGCTCGGGCACCGAAGCGGGCATGAGTGCGCTGCGCCTGGCGCGGGGTGCTACCGGCCGCAGCAAGTTCATCAAATTTGAAGGCTGTTACCACGGCCACGCCGATGCCTTGCTGGTCAAGGCCGGCTCTGGCCTGGCCACCTTTGGCAACCCCACCAGCGCAGGCGTTCCGCCCGAAGTGGTGCGCGACACCCTGGTGCTCGAGTACAACAACATCGCTCAACTGGAAGAAACCTTTGCCTTGCAAGGCAAAGAGCTGGCCTGCGTCATGATCGAGCCGATTGCGGGCAACATGAACTTTGTCCGGGCCAGCGTGCCCTTCATGAAGCGCTGCCGCGAACTGTGCAGCCAACACGGCGCCTTGCTGGTGTTTGACGAAGTGATGTCCGGTTTCCGTGTCGCATTGGGCAGCGCCCAAAGCGTCTATGCCGGTTTAATCCCCGGCTTCAAGCCCGACATGACGGTGCTGGGCAAAGTCATCGGCGGCGGCATGCCCCTGGCCGCCTTTGGTGGCCCCCGCGCCATCATGACCCAGTTGGCCCCCACCGGCCCGGTTTACCAGGCAGGCACCTTGAGTGGCAACCCGGTGGCCACGGCTTGCGGCCTGGCCACGCTGCGCGAAATCGCCAAACCCGGTTTTTGGGATGCCCTGAGCGCCCGCACCCAAAGCCTGGTCGATGGCCTGACAGGCGCTGCCGCTGCGGCGGGCGTGCCTTTTGTGGGCGATTGCCAAGGCGGCATGTTCGGCTTCTTTTTGCTGCCCGAGTTGCCACAAAACTACGCCAAGGTCATGACCAGCGACAGCCCCAAATTCAACAAGTTGTTTCACGGCCTGCTGAACGGCGGCGTCTACATCGCGCCCGCCTTGTACGAAGCCGGTTTCGTGAGTGCAGCCCACTCCGAAGCCGACATCGCCGAGACGGTGCGTGTGGCGGCTGGTGTGTTCAAAACCCTCTGACCAGACGCATGAAACGCCTGACTTTCCCGGCCTGGAGCTGCCTGGTCTGCACCAGTCTGGCCTGCCTGAGCATGCCCGCCAGTGCAGAGTGGGATGCCAGCCGGTTGTGGGTCAACGCCGGGTTTTATTCGGCCCACTTTGACACCCACAAAGGCCTGCGCAATGCCAACCCGGGGCTGGGCTTTGAATACAAACTGGATGACGCCTGGAGTGCCACCGCTGGGCGCTTCATCAACAGCGACAACGGCCATTCCATCTATGTGGGCGCCTATTACCAGCCGTGGCACTTGGGCCCGGTAAAACTCGGGGTCGTGGGCGGGGCCTTCAATGGTTACCCCAAAGCATTCAACGGTGGCTGGTTTCCTGCGCTCATTCCGACGGCCAGCCTCGAACATGGGCAATGGGGACTCAATGTGGCACTGGTGCCTCCCCTCAAAGACCGTCTTTACGGCGCCGTCAGTTTCCAGCTCAAGTTTCGCTTCAAGGACTGAGTCCCTCGCGGCAAACCGGCGATAATGCGCACCTGCATTCACGTCCGGACCGGGCGCTTGCCCGATCCCCAAGGACCCCCATGAAAAAGAACTTCCTCCTGCAAGCCGAAGGCAAGCACAACGACCGTGTGCTTGAAGCCGTCAAGCATGAGATCCGCAAATACTTCAAGCGCGAACGCAACCGCGCATTGCCCAAAGGCGTGGACTTTTGGGACTTTGACTGCAAAGTGGGCCTGAGCGCAGACACCGCCGAAGTGGTGCGTGTGAGCGGCGTCGTGGAAGCTGTTGACGCGGCGGCCAAGACAAGCGCCCCCTCGGTGTATGTGGAAATCATGAGCAAGCACGGCGTGCGCGTGATCAAGGCGCAAGACCAAGGCGCTGAAGACCACTTCGAAGATCCCGAACACAACTGATTTTCAACCGCCTGCGGTGTTGGCCACTCAGGCAATCCGCAATGAACACCCGATCACGTCGGGCGTGATCTCAGCACCCTCCCGCAGCGTTCACTTTGGCGTGGTTTGTGCTGCAGTCAAAGCCCGCAACTTGTCTTTCTTGCTCAAGCGTGAGCCCTTGACGCCGCCGTTGCCAGGCGATGGGGGTGGCGGTGTTTCGGTTGGCTCAAAGCCCGGGATTTGCGCCAAAGCGAGTTCCAGGCTTTCGCGTTTTTGGATCAGCTGCCAATGTGCCAACGCAGCAGCGGTGACGAAACTCACCGCATCGCCATGCGCACCGGCACGGCCCGTGCGGCCGATGCGGTGGGTGTAATCGGTGGCCGAACGTGGCAGATCGTAGTTGACGACCACGGGCAGCATGGCAATGTCGATGCCGCGTGAGGCCAGGTCGGTGGTGACCACCACGTCCCAGCGGCCAGCTTTGAACTCACTCAAGACTTCCTGGCGTGCGCCTTGGCTCATCTCGCCATGGAAGGGCGTGGCAAACACGCCCGCTTTGTAGAGTTTGTCCGCCACATGCTCACACGCGTAGCGCGTGGCCACGAACACCAACACCTGTTTCCAACCGTTCTCGGTGATCAGGTGACGCAGCAAAGCCGTGCGGCTTTTCTCGTCCACGGCGATGGCGCGCTGGGTGATGTCGGGTTTGTGGCCCTCAAAGGCCTCGACGGTGATGCGCATCGGGTTGTGCAGCAATTTGGCCGCCAGGGCTTCCACCTCGGGGGCAAAAGTGGCTGAAAACAGCAAGGTCTGGCGCTTGGGCGGCAACAGCGCCAGCACGCGCTGCAACTCATCGGCAAAGCCCAGGTCCAGCAGGCGGTCGGCCTCGTCCAGCACCAAGTGCTGCACATCGGCCAGGCGCACGGCGTTCTGGTCGAGCAAGTCGAGCAAACGGCCGGGCGTGGCCACCACGATGTCGGCACCACCACGCAACGCCATCATTTGCGGATTGACCGAGACGCCGCCAAACACAGTGATCACCTTGAGCGACTGCGGGAGTTGATAAGCCAGATTGGCCAACACATCACCCACTTGCACCGCCAGCTCTCGCGTAGGCACCAGCACCAGCGTGCGCACCGGGCGGCGAAAGTTGGTCTGGCGCGGCGCGGCCAGCAAGTGTTGCAGCAGCGGCAGGGCAAAAGCCAGGGTCTTGCCCGAGCCGGTGGGCGCGGTCGCCCACACATCGGCCGATTTGAGGGCAGCGGGAATCGCCTCAGCCTGGATGGGGGTGGGGGCGTACAAGCCCATGTCACCCACGGCGCGCAACAGCGCGGGGGTCAGGCCGAGGGTTTCAAAGTTCAAAGCAGTCCGATCAAACAGGTCATCAATGACGAAAGTGGCGCACGCCAGAAAAGACCATGGCCACGCCATGTTCGTTGGCGGCATCGATCACTTCCTGATCGCGCATGGAGCCACCCGGCTGGATGACGCAAGTGGCACCCGCATCGACCACCACATCCAGACCATCGCGGAAGGGGAAAAAGGCGTCGCTGGCGACCACGGTGTTTTGCAGGCTCAGCTTGGCCGCTTCGGCCTTGATGCTGGCGATGCGGGCGGAGTCGAGGCGGCTCATCTGGCCTGCGCCCACGCCCATGGTCATGCCGTTTTTGCAAAACACAATGGCGTTGGATTTGACGAACTTGGCCACTTTCCAGGCGAACAGCAGGTCGTTCAGCTCTTCAGGCGTGGGTTGTTTGACGGTGACGATCTTCAGATCGGACAGGGCCAGCTCGTGGTTGTCGGCACTTTGCAGCAGCAGGCCGGAGCCGACGCGCTTGGTTTCGAGCGCGTTGCGCACCTGGCCGTAATGGGCAGGCAATGCGATTTTCATCAGGC
The DNA here is from genome assembly GCA_903935585.1 of uncultured Burkholderiales bacterium. GTDB lineage: Bacteria > Pseudomonadota > Gammaproteobacteria > Burkholderiales > Burkholderiaceae_C > Limnohabitans_A. The sequence continues at coordinate 28,701 of CAIZSE010000100.1, forward strand.
GCACATTCACTTTGCTCTTGAACACTTCCAGCGCTTCGGCGCTGAAGTCGGGGGCCATCAGCACCTCGACGAATTGCTTGCTCACGGATTCGGCTGCGGCTTTGTCCACGGGGCGGTTGAAGGCGATGATGCCGCCGAAAGCGCTGGTGGGGTCGGTCTGAAAGGCTTTGCTGTAGGCCTCCAAAGCGGTGGTGCCCACGGCCACGCCGCAGGGGTTGGCGTGCTTGACGATCACACAAGCTGCGAACTGTGAGGGGTCGCCGTTGGCTCCCGTGTCGAAGCTCTTCACACATTCCCACGCCGCATCGGCGTCGGCAATGTTGTTGTAGCTCAGCTCTTTGCCTTGCAACTGCACGCCCGTGGCAAGCGAGCCTGTAGCGGGGGCCAGGTCGCGGTACCAGGCGGCTTGCTGGTGGCTGTTTTCGCCGTAGCGCAGGTCTTGCACTTTCACGTATTGCTCATTGAACTGACCACTGAATTGGGCACGCTCAGGCACATAGCTTTCGCTCAGCTTCTCGGCTTCAAAGTTCACGCTGGAGAGATAGTTGCTGATCGCACCGTCGTATTGGCTGATGCGGTTGAATGCGGCCACCGACAAGGCGAAACGCAGCTTGTCGCTCAACTTGCCACTGGCTTTCAGTTCGGCGATCACGGCAGGGTATTGGCTGGCGTCGGTGACGATGCCCACGTCTTGCCAGTTCTTGGCGGCAGAGCGCACCATGGCGGGACCGCCGATGTCGATGTTCTCGATCGCGTCGGCCAGCGTGCAGCCGGGTTTGGCCACGGTGGCTTCAAACGGGTACAAATTCACGATCAACAAATCGATGGTGTCGATGCCATGTGCCTGCAAAGCCGCCATGTGCTCGGGCGTATCGCGGCGCGCCAGCAGGCCACCGTGCACTTTGGGGTGCAGGGTTTTGACACGGCCATCCAGCATTTCCGGGAATCCGGTGACTTCGGCCACTTCGGTCACGGGCAGGCCTTGCTCGGCCAAGAGCTTGGCCGTGCCGCCAGTCGAGATCAGGCCCACACCCAGGGCGTGCAGTTCTTTGGCAAGGTTGACGATGCCGGTTTTGTCAGAGACGGAGATGAGGGCGCGCATAAAAAGCTTTCTTCAAAATTCAGAGATGTTCAAGGCGGGCCGGGGTACAAGGTTCGGCAGGTATTCATAAGGGCCAAGCCAGACAAGGGCCGACCGTTCCAATTTCATTTCAACAGCTCGTGTTCCAGCAACTTCTTGCGCAAGGTGTTGCGGTTCAACCCCAGCCATTCGGCGGCTCGGGATTGGTTTTGGCCCGATTGGCTCATCACCACATCGAGCAGCGGTTTTTCGATCAGCTTGACCAGCATGTCGTACAAGCCCGTCGGATCGGTGCCATCGAGGTCGCGGAAATAAATTTCCAGGTTGTCGCGGATGCAGTTTTCAATGGATTGGGGTTCGTTCATGACGTGGTCTCGCAATCGGTAATGGCTTCAACGCGCAAGGGCAAGCGGTCCATCTGGCTGGCCAGGCCGTCCAGATAGGCGGCTACAGCGGCCAACTGATGCGCAGCAGTCTCCAGCGCATTCATGTGTTTTCGGAAGGCATCACCACCAGGCAGCGTGTGCACATACCAGCCGATGTGTTTGCGCGCAGAGCGCACGCCGGTGTATTCGCCATACAGGCTGTAGTGGTCTTGCAGGTGTTCCAGCAGGGCTCGGCGGACTTCAGCCACCAAGGGTGGGGCCAGGTGTTCGCCCGTGGCCAAAAAGTGGCCGATCTCGCGAAAGATCCAGGGGCTGCCCTGTGCGGCGCGGCCCACCATCACGGCATCTGCCCCCGTGAACATCAACACGTCACGGGCTTTTTCGGGGGAATCGATGTCGCCATTGGCCACCACCGGGATGCTCAGAGCGGCTTTGACTGCGGCGACAGTGTCGTATTCGGCCTGGCCTTTGTAGCCCTGCTCGCGGGTGCGGCCATGCACCGTGACCATCTGAATCCCTGCAGATTCTGCGGCGCGGGCCAGGTTCAAGGCGTTTTTTTCAGTCTCGCACCAGCCGGTGCGCATTTTCAGGGTGACGGGCACACCATGCGGCAAGGCGGCATCGACCACCGCCTGAATGATTTGCAGTGCCAGGGGTTCGTCTTGCATCAGGGCCGATCCAGCCCATTTGTTGCAGACCTTCTTGGCCGGGCAACCCATGTTGATGTCAATGATCTGCGCTCCACGGTCAATGTTGTACCGCGCGGCATCGGCCATCATCTGCGCCTCTGTGCCCGCGATTTGCACCGCGATCGGCCCTGGCTCGCCGTCGTGGTTGGCGCGGCGCGATGTTTTGAGTGAATCCCACAGGTCAGGGCGCGAAGTCACCATCTCGCTCACGGCATAGCCTGCCCCGAACTGTCTGCACAGTTGGCGGAAAGGCCTGTCTGTCACCCCCGCCATGGGGGCAACAAACAAGTTGTTGGGCAAAAGGTAAGGGCCAATCTGCATGACTGGAGGCGGGTGCTGAAAAGTGGAATGCTTAAAAAGGAGGCACGATTGTAGTTGCTTAATATTTCAGCAAATGAAAGCTGCATGTGCTAAGCGCTGATGCACCGCAAACATCCTTTTCCGTACGGACTTGAACGCCCCGCTACACTGCCCGAATGGAAATTTGGCTCAATCAATTACTGCAATGGCTGGCCTTGCCACAGCACGGCCTGAGCACCGTGTTTGTGGTGTCTTTCATTTCAGCCACCTTGCTGCCCATGGGCTCCGAGCCGGCAGTCTTTGGTCTGGTCAAAATCAACCCGGAGCTGTTTTGGTCAGCCATTGGGGTGGCCACCGTGGGCAACACCCTGGGGGGCATGCTCAGTTGGTGGATGGGCTGGGGCACGCACAAGGCGGTCGACCGCTGGCGGCAATCCAGCACGGACAGACGGGCCTTGAAATGGCTCGAAAAACTCGGCCCCAAAGCCTGCCTCTTGTCTTGGCTGCCGGTCGTGGGTGACCCGATCTGCGCTGTGGCAGGCTGGCTCAAAATGCCGTTTTGGCCTTGTACGCTGTACATGGCCGTTGGCAAATTCGGCCGATACCTGGTCATGACCGCCGCCCTGCTTTGGCTCTTTCCTTCCAGCTGACCCAGGCCCACCACGCAGGCACAGGGGGCCCACAAAAAAACCGCTCACAAGGAGCGGTTTTTTTCTTGCTGCCCGTGTGGATCAGGAGCTGAACAGGAAGTTCATCACGTCGCCGTCTTTGACGACGTATTCCTTGCCTTCGGCCCGCATCTTGCCCGCGTCTTTGGCGCCCTGCTCGCCCTTGAAGGCAATAAAGTCATCAAACGCAATGGTCTGGGCGCGGATATAGCCTTTTTCAAAGTCGGTGTGGATCACGCCAGCCGCTTGCGGTCCCGTGTCGCCCACATGGATGGTCCAGGCCCGGACTTCTTTGACGCCGGCGGTGAAGTAAGTTTGCAAGCCCAGCAACTTGTAGGCCGAGCGGATGAGACGGTTCAGGCCGGGCTCTTCCTGGCCGAGTTCTTCCAGAAACATCTGGCGGTCTTCGTCACTCATCTCACTCATTTCGGCTTCGAGTTTGGCGCAAATGGCCACCACGGGGGCGTTTTGAGCGCTTGCGTAGGCCATCAGGCGGTCCAAAAGGGGGTTGTTTTCAAACCCGTCTTCCGCCACGTTGGCCACAAACATGGCGGGCTTGGCGGTGATGAGGAAAAACTGCTTGAGCAAGGGCAATTCTTCCTTGCTGAAATCGATGGTGCGCACGGGCTTGGTGTCGTTGAGCGCGGCCTGGCACTTCTCCAATATCGCCACCAGCTTGATCGACTCTTTGTCCCCCGAGCGAGCGGTCTTGGTGACCCGATGCAGGGCTTTTTCGACAGCTGACAAGTCGGCCAAGCACAGCTCGGTCTGGATGACCTCGATGTCCGAAATCGGATCGACCTTGCCCGCGACGTGGATCACGTTGTCGTCTTCAAAGCAGCGCACCACGTTGATGGTGGCGTCGGTTTCGCGGATGTGGGCCAAAAACTTGTTGCCCAGGCCTTCGCCTGTGCTGGCACCCGCCACCAGACCAGCGATGTCGACAAACTCCACGATCGCGGGCACCACGCGTTCGGGCGTGATGATGTCAGCCAACTGTTTCAAGCGCGAATCTGGCACTTCGACCACGCCCACATTGGGCTCGATGGTGCAAAAGGGGTAGTTCTCGGCCGCGATACCGGCTTTGGTCAGTGCGTTGAAAAGGGTGGATTTGCCAACGTTGGGCAAACCCACGATGCCGCATTTGAGGCTCATGGAAGGCTTTCGGTGATTCGGGAAACAACCGATGATTTTAACGGGTCAGCCTGCGACAGCACAGCCACACCCGGGCGCGACGAAGGACAGCCAAACCATCCGGCACGGCAAAGTCCTGTGCAACCGGGCGAAACGCGCCGCATCCTACAATGCGGGCATGGCTTTACCCCCTGATATTTGCATACGTGGCGCCGGCATTGTGGGCCGCAGCTTGGCCCTTTTGCTGGCCCGAGAGCGGCTGAACGTCGCTCTGGTCGACCCACCCATCCCAACGAAGGCCCCTGATGTGCGGGCCTATTCCCTGAACGCTGCGGCCAAGGCCTTGCTGCAAGACCTGCGCTGCTGGCCCGACAGCCCGGCGGTGACGCCCGTGCACCAGATGCAGGTTTGGGGAGACCACGGCGGCCACCTGAATTTTGGGGCGCTGGAAAACGGTGTGGGAGAACTCAACTGGATGGTGGACGTTCCTGTGCTGGAAGAGCGCCTGGCCGAGGCTGTCAAGTTTCAACCCCATATTGAAGTGGTGCAAGCCCCCTTGGCAGCGCCGCTCACTGTGGTGTGCGAAGGCCGCGCCAGCCAGACGCGCGCCGAGCTGGGTGTGGGCTTTGACATCAACCACTACGACCAGCACGCTGTAGCAACCCGTTTGAATTGTGATCGCCCCCACGGGGGCATCGCGCGCCAATGGTTTGGCTGGAGCCAGGTGCCTGGCCTGTCGCAGCCGCAAGCAGAAATTTTGGCTTTGCTGCCTTTGGGGGGTGAAGGTGGGCGCGAGGTGGCGCTGGTCTGGTCGGTGCACCCGCGCCGGGCAGAAGAATTGATGGGGCTGCCCGCCGAGGCCTTTGCCGCGCAACTGGAACAGGCCTGTACTCAAGCTCTGGGCACCATGCGCCTGTCCTCAGAGCGCGCCTTGTGGCCGTTGCAGCTGGCCCGTGCCGAACGCTGGATTGGCGCCATGCCTGGTGCCCCAAAGCAATCTTTTGCGCTGGCTGGTGACGCCGCCCACGCCATGCACCCCTTGGCAGGCCAGGGCCTGAACGTGGGCCTCGCGGATGTGGCCGAGCTGGTGCGAGTGATCCGTGCCAAGGAATTCTGGCGCCCATTGAACGACATGAAACTGCTGCGCCGCTACGAGCGTGCTCGCCAGGCTGAGGTGCAAGCCATGGGCCTGGTGACCGATGGCTTGCAGCGCCTGTTTGCACAACCCGGTCCGATCTGGCAAAACCTGCGCAACTGGGGCATGCGCGGCTTTGACCGCAGCGGCCCGCTGAAAAACTGGATGACACAACAGGCCATGGGCCAAAGTGCCGATGCAAACCGTGCCAAAGCCCGGGACTGATCCTTCCCACCCCATTTTTTAAACCGAAAGCGTACTCGATGAAGTTTCCTCTCTCCAAACTGGTTTTTTTTGTGGCCACCTCCGTCTTGTATGTTGGCGCTGTGATGGCCCAGGAAGCCACCATCCGCAAAAATCTGAGTGAACGACTGAGCAATTTGCCCAAGATCGATGAAGTCAGCAAAACCCCCATGAACGGTTTGTACGAAGTCCGCATGGGCAACGAGGTGATGTACAGCGATGCCGAGGGCAACTTTTTGATCCAGGGCGCGCTGATCGATGTCAAGCAAAAGCGCAACCTGACCGAAGAGCGCATGGAAAAACTCTCGGCCATCCCATTTGACCAATTGCCCCTGAAAACCGCCTTCACCCAAGTGCGAGGCAACGGCAAGCGCAAGCTGGCCGTGTTTGCCGATCCCAATTGCGGCTACTGCAAGCGTTTTGAAAAAGACCTGCAAAAGCTGGACAACGTGACCATTTATCACTTCCTGTACCCCATCCTGGGCGATGACTCCAAAGTCAAATCCAAAAACATCTGGTGTGCCAAAGACAAGGCCAAGGCCTGGAACGACTGGATGATCAACGGCACCCCACCTGCCACCGCCAATTGCGATGCATCGGCTGTCGACACCATTGTGGAATTTGGCAAGAAACAACGCATCACCGGAACGCCCATGCTCTTGTTCACCGATGGCACGCGTGTGCCTGGTGCAGTGCCGATCGCGCAAGTCGAAAAAATGCTGGCTGACATCAAATGATCACACCCCAGACCGAAGACCCGACCTGGCGATTGATTCGCCGACTGGGCCATGCCGGGTTGGTCCCGTTTGTATTTTTGGCCCTGTGCCTGTGGCTGGTGGGCCCGGACCTGCACCCCTATGTGGCACTGTCCATGCAAGGCTATGGCGCCGTCATCGTGTCTTTTCTGGGTGGCATCCATTGGGGCGTGGGTTTTCGCAATGCTCTGATCGCACCCAACGCCCCCTCGATCCATTTCACCTGGGGGGTTGTCCCCTCGCTGCTGGCCTGGGTGGGCGTGATGATGCCTGCGTTTGCCGGTTTGCCCTTGCTGGGGTTTGTGTTGATTGGTTGCTACGTGATGGACCGCCGAACCTGGCCTGCTGCGGGCCTGGCGCCCTGGCTGCCCATGCGCTTGCAACTGACCCTGGTGGCGTCGATGAGTTGCTTTCTGGCCGCTGGCGCCACCTGACCGAATCCCTCCAAATCAAAACCACGGCGCATGACCCCCATCCATTACACCGTTGAAGCCGCTGACCTGCATGCGCACCTGTTTCGGGTCACCCTCACGGTTGCCGAACCACTGCCCCTCCAAACCGTGTCTTTGCCGGTGTGGATTCCAGGCAGCTATCTGGTGCGCGAGTTTTCCAAAAACCTGCAACAGCTGCAAGCCAAACAGGGACGTCGCAGCGCGAGCATCATCCAACGAGACAAATGCACCTGGGACATCGCTTGCAAAGAAGGCCAGCCTCTGGTGCTGAGCTACGAGGTCTATGCGTTTGACAACTCGGTGCGCACCGCCTGGCTGGACAGCCAGCGGGGGTTTTTCAATGGCACCAGCCTTTGCCTGCGCGTGCACGGCCAAGAAGAACAAGCGCACCGGTTGCAACTGCAGACTGTCAAAAACCAAGCTGATTGGCAGGCGGGCACAGGCCTTGCCCCCGTCAAGACCGACAAGCGCGGTTTTGGTCTGTACCAGGCCGACAACTACGATGAACTGGCGGACTGCCCGGTGGAGATGGGCGCATTCTGGCGCGGCAGCTTCACCGCCTGCGGCATTCCGCACCACTTTGTGGTGAGCGGTGCCCTGCCCTCATTCGACGGCGCACGACTGCTGGCCGACACGCAAAAAATCTGTGAAGCCGCCATCCTTTTCTGGCACGGCCAGGGCAAGCAGGCGGGCAACAAAGCGCCTCATAAAAATTATCTGTTCATGCTGAACGCTGTGCACGATGGCTATGGCGGACTGGAGCACCGCAACAGCACGGCCCTGATCTGCAACCGTGTCGACCTGCCGCGCCAGACCAGCCCGCGCACGAACGATGGTTACACCACACTGCTGGGCCTGATCAGCCATGAGTACTTTCACACCTGGAACGTCAAGCAACTGCGCCCCGACGCATTTGCCCGCTACAACTACACGCAAGAGAACTACACCACACTGCTTTGGTTCTTTGAAGGCTTCACCAGCTATTTCGACGACATCCTGCTGCGCCATGCCGGGCTGATCGACAACGCCACCTACATCAAGCTGCTGGGCAAAACCATCACCCAGGTGCAACAAACTCCCGGTCGCCATGTGCAGACTGTGGCGCAGGCCAGTTTTGACGCCTGGGTGAAGTACTACCGCCAGGACGAAAACACGCCCAATGCCACGGTGAGTTATTACACCAAGGGCGCCCTGGTCGCCTTGTGCCTGGACCTGTCCTTGCGCCAAGAAGGCCACACGCTGCAAGCCGTGATGCGTGGCCTCTGGAAGCGTTGCAAAGCGGGACCGATGCGCGAGCAAGACCTGCTGGCCGAATTGCAAACCGTGTCGGGTCGCAGCTGGCAAAAAGAAATCCAGGCCTGGGTGCACAGCACCGAAGACCTGCCGCTGCGCGACTTGCTGACGAGCCAAGGGATTGAAGTCCACGCTGAAATCGCCAGCATGGCGCAACGCCTGGGTCTGCGCGTCAGCGAGACAGGTGGCAGTGTGCACATCAAGGCCGTCTTGCGCAGCAGCGCCGCCGAGGCAGCGGGCCTGGCCGCAGGCGATGAATGGCTGGGCATGGAAGTGGGCGCCAAAGCGCAAGGCGGCAGCTGGCGCCTTGGCAAGCTCGACGAGTTGCCCGCCCTGATGGGACGCGAACACAAAGGGGTGGCGCTGGTGTCACGCGACAAACGCATGCTGCGCTTGCCACTGACCATTCCAGCGCAAGCCAGCCACTGGCGTTTGGCTGTACCCACCGACCGCAAAGCAGGCCAATGGCCTGCTGTTTGATTCACTTGCCCCGCAAATCGACCACGCGTTTGGCTTTGCCTTGGCTGCGCTCCACGCCGCCTTCGGGCTTGAGCTCAATCGCCACACTGGAGCCGATGTAAACCTTGATCTCGTGCTGCAGCATCTTGGCTGCCGCGCGGGCCTCGATGCTGTCGGGTGACACGCCGGGCTTGGTCTCGATCAGCACCTTCAGATCGTCCATCGGGCCATCACGCGTGAGCACGCACTGGTAGTGCGGCGCCAACTCGGAGCGCTTCAAAATCAGCTCTTCGATCTGGCTGGGGAACACGTTCACACCCCGGATGATCATCATGTCGTCACTGCGGCCGGTTATTTTTTCCATGCGGCGCATGCTGCGGGCAGTGCCTGGCAACAACCGTGTCAAGTCGCGGGTGCGGTAACGGATGATGGGCAGCGCCTCCTTTGTCAGGCTCGTGAACACCAGCTCGCCCATTTCGCCATCAGCCACGGGCTCACCCGTTTCAGGGTGAATGATCTCGGGGTAAAAGTGGTCTTCCCAGATGGTCGGGCCGTCTTTGGTCTCGATGCATTCACTGGCCACCCCAGGCCCCATGACCTCCGACAAACCATAGATGTCCACCGCGTCAATGGCCATGCGCTTTTCAATGGCGTGGCGCATGTCGTTGGTCCAGGGCTCGGCACCAAAAATGCCGATGCGCAGCGAACTGGTTTTCGGGTCAATGCCCTGGCGCTCGAACTCATCGGCAATCGCCAGCATGTAGCTGGGAGTGACCATGATGATGTTGGACTTGAAATCCTGAATCAGTTGCACCTGGCGCTCGGTCTGGCCGCCCCCAAAAGGCACCACCGTGAGGCCCAGCTTTTCTGCGCCATAGTGCGCGCCCATGCCGCCTGTGAACAGGCCGTAGCCGTAGCTGATGTGCACCATGTCACCCGGTCTGGCACCCCCAGCGCGAATGCTGCGGGCCACCACAGTGGCCCAGGTATCGATGTCCTTGAGGGTATAGCCCACCACAGTGGGTTTGCCGGTGGTGCCACTCGATGCATGGATGCGGGCACAACTTTCACGCGGCACAGCAAACATGCCAAACGGGTAGCTGTCGCGCAAATCCGATTTGGTGGTGAAAGGGAATTTGGCAATGTCGGCCAGCGTTTTGCAATCGTCAGGGTGCACACCTGCGGCATCGAACTTGGCACGGTACACCGGCGAATTGGCATAAGCGTGCTGGAGCGTTTGCTGCAAGCGCTTGAGCTGCAAACCGCGCAACTCGTCGATGCTGGCCTTTTCAATCGGCTCCAGGGGGAAGGCTTTTTGACTCATGAAAACTCCTATTGATCAGTTGGGGACAGAGCTAAAGATCTATCCCCAAAGTTATTCAGTTGGGGACAGAGCTAAAGATCTATCCCCAAAGTTATTCAGTTGGGGACAGAGCTAAAGATCTATCCCCAAAGTTATTCAGTTGGGCACAGATCTGAAGACCTGTTCCCCAAGTTATTTAGGACGGCACCACAGAGCCCGGGATCTGGGCACTTTTTCCGCGGAACATGGCGATCACTTCGCCATTCTGGTTGCTGACCTTCATGTCGTAAATGCCGTGGCGTCCGCTCAGGGTCTGTTCAAGACCTTCGCAGGTCAACACATCGCCGAGCTTGCCGGGCTTGAGAAATTCGATGCTGCAGCCCGCTGCCACCGCATTTTTGTTGTAACTGTTGCAGGCAAAGGCAAACGTGGAATCGGCCAATGTAAAGATGAAGCCCCCGTGGCAGATTTGATGACCGTTCAAGTGCAGCGCCTTCACGGTCATGCGCATCAAGGCGCGGCCAGGCTCGCAAGCCAGCAGTTCCATGCCCATGGTGTCTTTCGAGGCCACGTCCACGGCAAACATGGTCTCGCCCACCAAGCGGGCCAAGGTTTGGGGATCGCTCATCATTCGCCTTTGAATTGTGCTGGGCGTTTTTCGAGAAAGGCCTGGACCCCCTCGAAATAGTCATGCGTCCTGCCCAAAGCTGACTGGGTGTCGCGTTCAGCGTCCAGGTGCTCGGACAAGCTGCGTGTGGTGGCCGCTTGCATCAAGGCCCGCGTCGCCACCAAAGCCTTGGTGGGCATTTTCGACAGGCGCTCGCCCAGGGCGAGCGCGCTGGCCAGGGGGTCGTCGTTCACATCCCAAATCATGCCCCAATCCTTGGCTTGCTGCGCCGACAGCTTGTCTCCCGTCATGGCCAATGCCAAGGCGCGTGCCAAGCCCAGGCGCTCGACCAAAAGCCAACTGCCACCCGCATCAGGAATCAAGCCGATTTTGGCAAAGGCCTGAATGAAGCTCGCTGCGGGCGCTGCGATCGCGATGTCGCACGCCATGACCAGGGAGGCCCCTGCGCCTGCAGCCACGCCGTTGACCGCTGCGATGGTCGGCATGCGCAGGGATTGCAAGCGTCTGGTGCTGGGGTTGAAAGCCTGATCGATGATCGGACCCGGATCGGCACGTTCAACGCGGTCAGGGCCAGGCGTGAAATCGAAGTCTGACAAGTCGGCTCCGGCACAAAAACCTCGACCGGCTCCGGTGATGACCGCAGCGCGGACATCCGCATTGGCCTCGGCCTGGTCCAGTGCGGCCCAGAGGGCGTGGTGCATTTCGCGGGTGAAACTGTTGAGGGCTTGCGGGCGGTTAAGAGTGATCAGTGCCACGGCACCTCGCACTTCGTACAACACCGTTGCGGTGGGTTCGGTCATGGCTTGTCTCCTGAATCCAAGAATGTACCATTACCCGACCGCACGGTTGGTTAATGTTTTCCCTCATACAAGTGCCTGAGTTGACAGCAACAACTCAGCAGCCATGGTTATAGTGAACGCACAAGTTCACAGCTTTTTGGAGAAACATTTGAGCTACGAAAACATTGAAGTCCGCACCGAAGGCGGAAAAGTCGGCATCGTCACCCTGAACCGTCCGAAGGCGCTGAACGCCCTGAACGGCCAACTCATGGACGAGTTGGGCACGGCGCTGAAGGCATTTGACGCCGACGAAGCCATTGGCTGCATCGTCATCACCGGCAGCGAAAAAGCTTTTGCGGCTGGCGCCGACATCTCGGCCATGGCCAAGTTCAACTTCAACGATGTCTATAAAAACGACTTCATCACCCGCAACTGGGAAACCATCCGATCCATCCGCAAACCCGTGATCGCAGCCGTGAGTGGGTTTGCATTGGGCGGTGGCTGCGAGCTGGCCATGATGTGCGATTTCATCATCGCCGCTGACAACGCCAAATTTGGCCAGCCTGAAATCAAGATCGGCATCATCCCCGGCGCCGGCGGCACACAGCGCCTGCCTCGCGCCCTGGGCAAGTCCAAGGCCATGGACTTGGTACTCACCGGCCGAATGATGGATGCGGTCGAAGCCGAACGTGCGGGCTTGGTCAGCCGCGTGGTGCCGCTGGACAAAATGATGGACGAAGCCCTGGGAGCTGCCCTGATGATCTGCGGCTACGGTCAGTTGTCGGTCATGGCGGCCAAAGAAAGCGTGAACCGCGCCTTTGAAAGCGGCCTGTCAGATGGCGTGATGTTTGAGCGCCGCTTGTTTCATGGCCTGTTTGCCACCGCCGACCAGAAGGAAGGCATGGACGCCTTTTTGAACAAGCGGGCGCCCAACTTTGTGAACGGTTGACCGCAAGCCGGTTGCGCTCAAAAAAAAGCCCACAGTCGTGAAACTGTGGGCTTTTGAATTGGTGGTGATAGGTGGATTTGAACCACCGACATCAGCATTATGAATGCTGCGCTCTAACCAACTGAGCTATATCACCGAAATAAGAACAGTTTTAGAACACGCTTTTGCGGGTCTTGTCACTGCAAGCATCAAGCCGAAAATTATACACAAAATAAAATGAAGCCCGTCCCGGTTGCACCTAACAATCAACAGCTGAACATGCAAAAGCCCCAAAAACAAACCTCTGCATCGCACGCCGCACAAATCATCTGGTCGCATTGGCAATCGGGGCAAGCCCTCAAGCAATTGCCTGAAGAATGCAGGCCCTTGACCGTGCAGCAAGGCTACGAAGCGCAGGCGCAATTGCCGGTCGTATCCGGCCGCCACGTTGTCGGCTGGAAGATCGCTGCCACCAGCGCCAATGGACAAGCCCACATCAACGTCAGCGGGCCCATGGCAGGGCGCTTGTTGTCTGGCCAGGTTTTTGACAGCGGCGCCATGGTGCCATCGGCCGGCAACCGCATGCGCGTGGCCGAACCCGAGTTTGCTTTCACGATGGCGCAAGACCTGCCGCCCAGACCCGCGCCCTACACCCTGCAGCAGGTGATGGCCGCTGTGGCCACACTGCACCCGGCCATCGAAGTGCCCGACTCCCGTCTGGCGCCATTCACCCAAGCCGGTGAAGCCCAGTTGCTCGCCGACAATGCTTGCGCCCGGCACTTTGTACTGGGACCGGCTGCGCCCGACTCTTGGCGCACGCTTGATTTGAGCACTTACGCCGTGCAAGCCCGCGTTGAGCGTGGCACACGCCTCGAATACACCCGAGAAGGCACGGGCGCGAATGTGCTGGGCGATCCCCGCATCGCATTGACCTGGCTGGCCAACCAGCTGTCCAGCCTGGGCATCACCTTGCAAAAAGGACAAGTGGTGACCACGGGCACCTGCATGGTGCCGCTCGAGCTTGAGCCTGGCGACACCGCGACTGCCGATTACGGTCCTCTGGGCCGTGTGAGCATGACTTTTTCGGATTGAACAACCGAAAAAATCAAAGGCGGTAAGGTCACCGCCAGCGACACACTATTGCTCCGGCCCTTTGAAGTTTAAGCTGCATAGCGAACCCGACGGTCCTGGAAGTAACCAATAACCCGCTCGGGTGTTTTCTCCAACATCGACATATGTTCGTTGGCAGCTTCTCGTAATTTGGCCTTGGTTCGCA
>CAIZSE010000101.1 GCA_903935585.1 uncultured Burkholderiales bacterium
GCCTCATTAGAGGCGGTTTGACCAGGAAATCGGAACTTGAAAAAGGCCATGACGTGGTGCTCACGGGCTGAGGTGTTTGGCTTGCAGACGCGGAATGCCGTCTTTCAAAACACCGCCCACGGTATAGAAGGAGCCAAAGACGACAATTCTATCAGCCGGGTCTGAAGCATCCATGGCCGCTTGAAGGGCCAGCATGGGGGTGGCGTGGATGCTTGAAGCGGTATCGGATCTGGTGTTTTGGGCCTGCCACATCTGCTGCAAATCAGCCGCCTTGGCGGCACGAGGCAGGGGCAAGTCGGTGAAATACCACCGGTCCACCATCGGGTTGACCCGCTGCAGCATGGGCAACAGGTCTTTGTCAGCCATGGCACCCAATACGGCGTGGGTCGTTGGGTAAAAACCCATCGCGTCCAGGTTGACGGCCAAGGCGGCCACCGAATGGGGGTTGTGGGCCACATCCAGCACCAGCACAGGCTGACCCGGCACGATCTGAAAGCGCCCCGGCAGCTCCACCATGGCCAAGCCGTTGCGCACGGCCTGTGCGGTCACCGGAATTTGTTGGCGCAAGGCCTCCAGCGCAGCCAGTACGCCCGATGCGTTGATCAGTTGGTTGGCGCCACGCAAAGCCGGATAGGCCATGCCGCTGTAGCGGCGATCTCGTCCGGCCCAGGCCCATTGTTGTTTGTCGCCAGAAAAATTGAAATCGCGACCAAACTGCCACAACTGAGCCCCGATGGCGTTTGCATGGTCGATCACGCTTTGCGGTGGCACCGGGTCGCTCACGATCACCGGTCGCCCGGCGCGCATGATGCCCGCCTTCTCGAAACCAATGCTTTCACGGTCTTTGCCCAAAATGGCGGTGTGGTCGATGTCGATGCTCGTGATCACGGCGCAGTCGGCGTCGATGATGTTGACGGCATCCAGCCGTCCGCCCAGACCCACCTCCAAAATGGCCACATCCAGGTTGGCCCGGGCCATCAGGTGCAGGATGGCCAAGGTGCTGAATTCGAAATAGGTCAGGCTGACATCACCGCGCACCGCTTCGACGGCCGCAAAAGCCTCGGCAAACGTCTCAGCCGAGGCCGACTCGCCATGCACCCGGCAGCGCTCTTCAAAATGCACCAAATGCGGTGAGGTGTACACGCCGGTTCGGTAGCCGGCTTGCAACAAAACAGCCTCCAACATGGCGCAGGTCGAACCCTTGCCATTGGTGCCTGCCACGGTGATGACCGGGCAGTCAAAGCGCAGCCCCATGCGGTCTGCGACGGTTTTCACCCGGTCCAGCCCCATGTCAATGGCCACGGGGTGTAATTGCTCGCACCAGTCGAGCCATTCCTGTAGAGTCTTCATAGGCGGCGATTGTCTCCCAGTCTTGTTCACTTCACTCTTCAGCAAACCCCATGGACCCCATTGTTTACGGCATTCCCAACTGCGACACCGTCAAGAAAGCCCGAAACTGGCTGGCAGACCAAGGCTTGAACGCCACCTTCCACGACTTCAAAAAGCAAGGTGTCCCTGCTGCCGAGGTCGATGTGTGGCTGGCGGCAGTGGGCTGGGAAGCACTGCTGAACCGCAAAGGCACCACCTGGTGCAAACTGGACACGGCCGCACAAGCCAGCGTGATCGACAGCGCCAGTGCCAAAAAAATCATGCTGGAGCATGCCAGCACGATCAAACGCCCGGTCATTGCCTGGCCTTCGGGCCAAGTGACAGTGGGCTTCACCCCCGGGCAATGGCCCGCATGACCGCTTCTTTACAAAACTTTACCTTCCTGACAGCGCGCAGAGGACTCACACGGCCTAAACTCAAGTTGAGTTAACTACAAAAACACGAAATCCATGAAAAAATTGACAGCCCTTGTTTTACTGGCCACCGCCGGTGTTGCGCAAGCCCAGGAAGTTGGCCAGGTGATTTCTCGCACAGCGGTTTACCAGCAAGTGGCCGTGCCGCGACAAACCTGCAGCCAGACGCCTGTGGCGGTGCAAAACCCCACAACCGGTGCGGGCGCCCTGATGGGGGCCATTGCCGGTGGCGCGATCGGCAACCAGATTGGCGGCGGCTCGGGTCGCGCACTGGCCACCATGGCCGGTGTGGTGGGCGGGGCCATCATGGGCGACAAGATCGAAAACCCCGGCAACCAGATACAAAACCAGACCACCTGCAGCACCCAGACCGTCTACGAAAACCGGCTGATTGGCTATAACGTGGTTTATGAATATGCGGGCAAGCAGTACAACGTGCAATTGCCACAAGACCCCGGCCCGACCATTCAGCTGCAAGTGACGCCATTGGGCGCGCCCCGATCTGAAGCACCGGCCTTACCCAGCGTGACCATTGCAGCGGCACCTGTGACCATGGTCACAGAATCTCGTGTGGTTTATGTGCCCTCGCCCGTCTACCGCAGCTACCCACCGGTCTACACCAACGTCAACCTCGGTTGGGGCTCGGGAAGCGCTTATGGTTACAGCCCCCGCTACGGGCACTGGCGCTGAAAGCCCATCCCCGCCGATCCCTGGCCGGATCGGCCGTCTGGCCTAAAATGTCGGGTTGATTGGCCACAAAGGGCGTCTCAAGACGCCCTTTTCCATTGACGCGGCAGTCTCCCGCCCCCTTTGAAGCACCACCCATGACCACACAAACCATCGACGGCGTTTCCGTCAACACCCAAGCCAATGTTTACTTTGACGGCAAATGCGTCAGCCACGGCCTGACCCTGGCCGACGGCACCAAGCTGTCTGTCGGCGTGATCTTGCCCGCCACATTGACCTTCAACACCGGCGCCCCCGAGATCATGGAATGCGTGGGCGGCTCTTGCGAATACAAGCTGGACGGCAGCAGCGAATGGGTCAAATCCAGCGCAGGCGAAGAATTCAGCATTCCCGGCAACTCCAAGTTCGAGATCCGTGTGACCGAGCCTTACCACTACATCTGCCACTTCGGTTAAACCATCGGCCGATCGGAACCCCATGAGCACCATCCTGCAAAACCTGCCCAAAGGGCAAAAAGTCGGCATCGCCTTTTCTGGCGGCCTGGACACCTCCGCAGCCTTGCTGTGGATGAAGCAAAAGGGCGCCTTGCCCTATGCCTACACCGCCAACCTGGGTCAGCCCGACGAAGCCGACTACAACGAGATTCCCCGCAAAGCGATGGAATACGGCGCAGAAAAAGCCCGCCTGGTCGACTGCCGCACCCAATTGGCGCACGAAGGCATTGCAGCCATCCAGTCCGGCGCCTTTCACATCTCTACCGGCGGCATCACCTACTTCAACACCACCCCTTTGGGTCGTGCTGTCACCGGCACCATGCTGGTGGCCGCCATGAAGCAAGACGACGTCAACATCTGGGGCGACGGCAGCACCTTCAAGGGCAATGACATCGAGCGCTTTTACCGCTACGGTTTGCTGACCAACCCGAGCCTGAAGATCTACAAGCCCTGGCTGGATCAGCTGTTCATCGACGAGTTGGGTGGCCGCGCCGAGATGTCGGCCTTCATGACTGCCAATGGTTTTGGCTACAAGATGAGCGCTGAAAAGGCCTACTCGACCGACAGCAACATGCTGGGCGCGACCCACGAAGCCAAAGACCTGGAAAGCCTGGCCAGCGGCATGAAGATCGTCAACCCCATCATGGGCGTGGCGTTCTGGAAGCCCGAAGTGGACGTCAAGGCCGAAGAAGTGAGCGTGCGTTTTGAAGAAGGCCAGCCCGTGGCCCTGAACGGCGTGGAATACGCCGACCCGGTCGAGCTGTTCTTGAAAGCCAACGAAATCGGCGGCCGCCACGGCCTGGGCATGAGCGACCAGATTGAAAACCGCATCATCGAAGCCAAGAGCCGCGGCATTTACGAAGCCCCCGGCATGGCGATGCTCCACATCGCCTACGAGCGCCTGGTCACCGGCATCCACAACGAAGACACCATCGAGCAGTACCGCATCAACGGCCTGCGTCTGGGCCGTCTGCTGTACCAGGGCCGCTGGTTCGACCCGCAGTCCATCATGCTGCGCGAAACCGCCCAGCGCTGGGTGGCCCGCGCCATCACCGGCACCGTGACGCTGGAACTGCGCCGTGGCAACGACTACAGCATCCTGAACACCGAAAGCGCCAACCTGACTTACCAGCCAGAACGCCTGTCGATGGAAAAGGTGGAAGACGCCCCGTTCAGCCCGCTCGACCGCATCGGCCAGTTGACCATGCGCAACCTCGACATCACCGACACCCGCGCCAAACTGGGCATCTACGCCCACACCGGCCTGCTGTCGACCGGTGACGGCCCGCACATCTACAA
>CAIZSE010000102.1 GCA_903935585.1 uncultured Burkholderiales bacterium
GCGCGTTGGTTGGGTTTCAAGACATTCACTCCTTGGCCTTCCTTCGAGGAAGGCCAGAACATGCGTCCTGCCCACAGGTGCCGACGGTGTCGGCGTTGAGACCCTGTCCCCGATCAATTCAGGTGGGGGAGTTTGAGGTGGCCATAAGTGGGGGAATTTGGGTGGCCATCAGGGCCCAGTTCATGGCCCGGAAAAAGGGCTATCCCGATTTCAACCGATCTGAACCCGACTTCCTGATCTCCTGCCTAGACCGTCACCCCGATTGGGCTGTGGTCGTATGTCTGGTTGGCGGTGGTCAAGAGATCAACACGGGTGAAGCTGGCATCGGAGAATGGCTCAAGGCCATTCATGAACACTATCCAGATTGGGCCGTTCACATCTCGCCGTACCTGCAAGATTCTGAATACGGCGCGGCCGATACGCTGTTGCAGTTAAAGTCGCGGGACAACGTTTGCCACAACGACGACCTGCATCTGTCGGTATCCATGCGCTCCTTTCGCGCTGAACATGTTTCGACCTTTGTGAAGCATTTGTTGGACCGCAATACACATCAGGCCAAAGCCTTATTCCAAGAGGTCCAGGCGCGCTATCCGATCGTGGTGACCCGCGATTTGGACAAGGCCAAACACTGGCTTCGTGATAAAGCGCGAGGCAGCGAGCGCTTCGGAATGGTTGTTTCTTCGCAAGCAGTTCGCCTGCGTCCACTCGCCATTGATGTTCGTTCCCCGATGGACCCTATTCATTGGTTTTTGGACGACCGGGATGACGTTCGATCGTCTTTTTATTTGGAAGACGTGGCTACCGAGTTTCACGTTCAAGGGCTTGAGCTGGACTGGGCTTGTGTAGTTTGGGATGCCGACCTTCGATTTGGTGACGCCGACTGGGAATACCGTTCGTTTGTAGGAAACAAATGGCAAAAAATACACCTGGCGCATCGCCAGATGTATTTGAAAAACGCTTATCGGGTTCTGCTCACCCGAGCTCGGCAAGGCATGGTGATCGTTATTCCTCCAGGAGATCCCGAAGACCTGACCAGAGCCCCGTCTTTTTACGATCCAATTTTTGGTTATTTGACCTCGATTGGTATCCAAGTTATCTGAGTGGTTTCTCTGAATTCAAGAGCCGCTTAGAGTTACCTTGTGTGAGGCTTGGTTTTGCATGCCCTCATCCCATGAGCGCGGCTTTGCTTGCTTGCACAATTCGTTGGTCCTGACGTTTTGACGGAAGGTGTCTGGTGGTCGAAAGTATTCTTCGGGTTCCACCCAATACACCGTCCAATCGCCATACAACTTGCCGTCCAAGCACAACAGGTCACCGTTGATGGCCAAGTCCATCAGCATGTCACGGGTGCCGGTGAACAACTGAGCATCTGTGGGGCTGGCAAATTCCACATGCACCGAGCAAGCATAGGTGGTGTGAAAGTACCTGAGCGGTCCAATGGCCGGGCCATCGAAGCCCCAGCTGTGCATGGCTTGGTTGGGCGGTCGCGGCCATGAAACAAGCCCAGATACAAGCCGGGCTTGCTGGGGCGAACGCCATAAACGGACTTGGTGCCTGGGTCGGTTGTGGGGTGCATGCTGACTCCATGTGAGTGAGGCAGTCAGCTTAAGAAATGGCTGCGGCTTGGTGTACCAGGGCTTTGCCTGGGTCAAGAAAAATTCACCGCTTCTCGCGCCCCGCACGCGCCTAGTCGAGCACCCCTGGCACAACCGTGCGCACTTGCACAGGCACTTGCGCTTGCGCATCGAGGGCCATCACCTCACGCAGCCCCACCCCAAAACTCTGAAACCCCTGCTCAGCCCAACGCGCGCTGCTGTCAATGCAGTCGTGCTGGTGGCCGTGAACGGTCATGCGCACGCCCATTCGGCGGGCCAGATCGTCCAGTTGGGCAAAGCCGTGCACGTGGTAACCGGGTGCTTCGTGCGTGATCAGGATGTCGGCTTGCTGTGTGGCCAGGTGTTCGACTTCGTCTGGGTAGATGCTGGACCAGTGCTTGAGGTGCACGCTGCCTTGCCAGCGTTCCTGGCGCGGGGTGACGCGGACGTGCTCTTCGCGGTTGCGAAACTTCGGTGGCTGCGGGTCTTTGGGGTACCAGACCGAGCCGCGAAACACACCGCCCAGCCCGGCGATGCGGGTGCCGCAGGGCAGGGTGACCACGCGGCCGTGCAGGTGCCGGTCCGCCAATTCGCCGTGCCAGACGTTGGCAAAATTTTCAGGGTCGTCGGTGTCGTGGTTGCCGTGGATGAACCAGACGCGCTCCCAAATGGCAGCCAGCTCGATGTGCAGCGGGCGCGCGGGCTCCAAATCACCCAGCAAGATGACGGCGCGGGCCTTGGTTTGCAGGGCGGCATCCACAATGTGCTGCCATTGGCCGTGCGGGTCGCCGCAGAAAAGGAGGGGGCCTGAGTGCATCGGGTTACCAAATCCAAGAGTTCTTTAATATTGTGCAGCTCTATTAAAGCCCGCTTTCATGTGGCAATCCGATTCGTTTGGTTGGAGTTTGGTGGCGCTGGCTCGGTATAGTCGGACCACCATGAACCCCATCGCCGTCATCGACTTCGAAACCACCGGGATCTCTCCCAACATGGGCGACCGCGCCACCGAGGTGGCCATCGTCATGCTCGAGGGTGGCCAGGTGGTGGACCGGTTCCAGAGCCTGATGAATGCCGGGGTGCGGGTGAACAGCTTCATCACCCAGCTCACGGGCATCACCAACGAAATGGTGCTGGCCGCACCCCCGGCCGAGCAGGTGATGCGCGAGGCGGCGCGCTTTGTGGGCGGGCGGCCGATGGTGGCGCACAACGCGGCCTTTGACAAAAAATTCTGGCAGGCCGAATTGGCGCGCTGCGGGCAGGAGGGCGCGCACCCTTTTGCCTGCACTTTGCTACTGTCTCGCCGCCTGTACCCGCAAGCTAATAACCACAAGCTTGGCACGCTGGCGGCTTTGCACCATTTGCCCTCGTCAGGCCGTGCCCACCGCGCACTGGCCGATGCAGAAATGGCCGCGCATTTGTTGGCGCAGATGCAGCACGACCTGAAAACGCGTTATGGCTGCAACCCCGCCGACCACGCTTTGCTGATGGGCCTGCAGCGCACCAGTCGGCACATGGTGGGGCCGTATTTAAAGCAGCGTGCAGGTGCTTGAGCACGGCCATGGAGGCGCGAAGAAAAGTCGTATCCCGATCTGCATTCAAAGTCGCAAAAATTTCCAAAAAAACCGGGAAAAACTCTCCTGTGGCAAAGGTTTGCGCTGTTTTCAAAGCTGACAAAAAGCGCAAATGCTGATACCACGACCAGCGCCATTGCGATTCAACCGGCAGGGGGTTTTCAGGTGGCGTGTCACGCAGGTAACTGCATCCGTGCTGGAGGGCAGGGGCCCTAGGGTTTTCCCTTGTGGGCGTGTCGGTATCGGGTGACATACTGATTCGAGCAGCAAGAACATGGTGGCTGCCAAGAAATCATTCACCCCATTCAGGAGACTTCCAAGATGTTGAAGACAAACAAACGCGCATTGCTCAAGGCACTCGGTGCCGCAGCCATGGTGGCAGGCATGTCTGCAGGCCCTGCCTGGGCGCAGGCCCCGATCGTCCTGAAAATGGCGCACGTTTACAACCCCGGCAACATCTGGTTCAATGCCGCCGAGTCTTATGCCAAGGCGGTGGAAGCCAAGTCGGGTGGCAAGGTGAAGATCCAGATCGCGGCCAGCGGCTCGACTGGCGATTGGCCTGCCTCGATCGAAGGCCTGAAGATCGGCACCAACGACATCGTGCTGCAGTCCATCGGCACGCTCGACCGTTACAACGTGCTGCCAGGCCTAGAGGCTTATCCTTATCTGGTGCGCGATGTCGACCACTTCAAGAAGGTGTACTACGGCCCTGTGGGTGCCGAGTTCATGGAAGAAGTGGCCAAAAAGACCTCTTTCCGCATCATCGGTGCGGGCTACCGTGGCGCACGCTGGCTCAGTTCCAACAAGCCTGTGGCATCGGTGGCCGACATCAAGGGCTTGAAGCTGCGCGTGCCCCCGCTCAAGATGTACCGCATGACCTGGGAGTTGCTGGGTGCCAGCCCGGTGCCCATGGGTATGGCCGAGATGTTCACTTCCATGCAGCAGGGCATGGTTGACGGGCAGGAAAACCCGCTGGAGATCATCGACACAATGAAGTACTACGAAGTGCAGAAGTACGCCATCGACACGCGCCATGTGATCGGCGCCATGACCTGGATTTATTCGGACGCACGTTTCAAGCGTCTTCCTGCTGACGTGCAGAAACTCCTGAAAGACGAAGGCGAACGTGTGATGCTGGAGGCGACCGACACCATGGTGTCGACAGAAGGCGCCTTACGTAAGAAGCTCGAAGGCCACGGCATGAAGTTCAACGCCATTGACACCGTGGCCATGAAAGCCCGCGTGGCCGACATTGGCAAGGAATTCCCTGACTTGGCACCTTGGGCCATCAAGTTCGCGAACGTCAAGTGAGCGAGCGAGCCATTGAAACTGGGGCGCCCAAGGGCTTGTCCCGGTTGGCCATTGCCTGGGCTGTGCGCATCGAAAAAACCCTCGACATCTTGTTGGGACTGATGCTGCTGGCCTTGGCCTTGTCTTTGTTTTACCAGGTGTTTGGCCGGTATGTCATCGGTAAAGCGCCTGGGTGGACCGAAGAGGTTGCCCGCATGCTGGTGGCCTGGATGGCCATGCTTGGGGCTGCCGCCTGCCTGCGCGATGGTGGGCACATTGCTGTGGGGGCATTGGTCAACGCCGTGCCCCCATCTGTGCGAAGTTGGCTGCTGGCTGTTCGGGATTTGTGCATCATGACCACAGCCGCCGTGCTGGGTTGGTCGGGGGCACGTTTCGCCGACATGAACGCGACGCAGGACTCCCCTGCACTCGAAATTTCCATGGCCATCCCTTATTCGGCGATGGGCATTGGCGCGGTGTTACTGGCGCTGATGCTCACCTTGGCCCGCATGGGGGGTGAGACACCTCCGGTCGACTCGCTTTCCTCAACGGATTGAGAATCCCATGACGATGCTTGGTGTGCTGTTGCTGTCCTTGACAGTGCTGTTGCTTTTGGCCGTGCCGGTCGCGTTTGCGCTGGTTCTGTCGGCAACGATCGCGGTGGTTTTTGTTGGGGACATTGATCTGATGATCGTGCCCCAACAGGTGTATCAGGGGCTGGAC
The DNA here is from genome assembly GCA_903935585.1 of uncultured Burkholderiales bacterium. Taxonomy (GTDB): domain Bacteria; phylum Pseudomonadota; class Gammaproteobacteria; order Burkholderiales; family Burkholderiaceae_C; genus Limnohabitans_A. Next base: position 5,180 of record CAIZSE010000102.1, read on the forward strand.
AGCTTTTTGTTGCTGGCCATACCCTTGTTCTTGTTGGCTGGGGAACTCATGTCTCAGGGCGGCATGACCGATCGCTTGCTGGGTTTTTGCAATGCCTTGTTTGGCCGTTTTCGGGGTGGCCTGGCGATGACCAACGTGGCTTCGGCAACCCTGATGTCGGGCATTTCGGGCTCGGCCATTGCCGACACCTCGGCGCTGGGCAAGGTACTCATTCCTGCAATGGTGAAGGCGGGTTATGGACGAGGATTTTCTGCAGCACTGACGGCGGCGGCCAACGTGGTGGGGCCGATCATTCCCCCCTCCATCACGTTTTTGATGATCAGTGTGCTGACCAATTTGTCACCGCTCAAGCTGTTTATCGCAGCGGTGATTCCGGGCGTGCTTTACGCCAGCGCGATCATGCTGGTGGCGGTGGTGATCAGCAGGCGTCGTGGTTACCCGGCGGCGCAGGCGGTTAATTTGGCCGGGATCTGGCGCGAGTTCAAGCTGGCCTTTTGGGCATTGGCGATGCCGGTCTTTTTGATCGTAGGAATCCGCACGGGAATTTTCAACGTGACCGAATCATCGGCGGTGGCGGTGGTGTATGCGTTGCTGGTGGGGTTTTTCATTCACCGCGAGTTGAACATGCGCAAGCTGTGGCTGGCGCTGGTGGGCTCGGCACGCGGCACGGCGGTGATCATGATCATCTTGGGCGGTGCGCAGGTGGTGTCGTGGTTTCTGGCTTATGAGCAGGCGCCACAGCGCATTGCCGAATGGATGCTGGGCTCCATCGGCAGCCCCATCGTTTTCCTGTTGCTGGTGAACGTGCTGCTGTTGCTGGTGGGCACGTTCATGGAAAACGGGCCTTCTTTGGTGTTGCTGTGTCCGGTGCTGTACCCGGTGGCCGCCAAGTTCGGCATTGACCCTTACCACTTCTCGATGATCGTGGGCATTAACTTGCTGATCGGCTTGATCACGCCGCCGGTGGCGATCAGTCTGTCCATTGGCGCGCTGATTGCAGGGGCGCGTTCGGATGAGGTCAATCGGGAAGTTTTGCCATTTCTGGCGGCCGCCATTGGCGTGGTGATGCTGATCACCTTTGTGCCTGCGGTGTCCTTGTGGCTGCCTTCTGTGATCGGTGGGCGCTGAAAAGGGCTCGCAGGTCGCCTATTTCCCAAGGAGTTTAGACATGTCTCGACGTTTTGATGGCCGTGTGGCAGTGGTGTGCGGTGCCGGTGCGGTAGGACCCGGTTGGGGCAATGGCAAAGCGGCGGCGGTGCAATACGCCCGCGACGGGGCGATGATCGCGGCCATCGACATTGAGCTGGAAGCTGCGCAAGCCACAGTGGACCTGATCCGCGCCGAAGGCGGCACGGCGGTGGCCTGGCGCTGCGATGTGACCCAGCGCGATGAAGTCAACGCGGTGATGGCCGAGATCGTGGCCCATTTTGGACACATTGATGTGCTGCACAACAACGTGGGCTTGCCTGCCATGGGCACCATGGAAACTCTGACCGAGGGCGAGTGGGACCACGCGATGGATGTCAACCTCAAGAGTGTCTTTCTAACCTGCCAGGCGGTTTTGCCTGTCATGGTGCGGCAAGGCAAAGGCGCGATTGTCAACATTTCATCGCTGGCAGCCATCCGTTACACCGGCTACCCTTATCCGGCCTATTACGCCAGCAAAGCGGCAGTAAACCACCTGACCGCGTCCATGGCGCTTGAATATGCGCGCAAAGGCATCCGGGTCAACGCCATCATGCCCGGCATGATGGACACGCCCCACATCTACAAAGCGATTGCGGGCCAGTACGCCTCGCACGAAGAGATGGTGGAAAAGCGCAATGCGATGTGCCCCACTGGCCGCATGGGCACGGGCTGGGACATTGCCAAGGCGGCCGCCTTTTTGGCGTCCGATGAAGCCCAGTACATCACCGGCCAATGCCTGGCCGTGGACGGCGGGTTCTCGATCCGGGCGTGAGCCAGCAGGTGCATCAACCCAAGCCCAGCGGCAGCGCCGTTTTGTAGCGCACCTGTTTCAGCGCAAAGCTGGAGCGGATTTTTTCTACGCCGGGAATGGGTGAGAGCTGTTCCAGAATAAAGCGCTCCAGTGCCGCCATGTCGCGCACCGCCACGCGCAGCAGGTAGTCGCTGTCGCCGGTCATCAAATAGCACTCCATCACCTCATCGTGCCGCGCGATGTGGGCCTCGAAGTCGGCCAGGTTTTCCTTGCTTTGGGTCTTGAGGCTGATCGAGATGAACACCGTCAGGCCCAGCCCCAAAGCCGCCGCGCTGGCCAGCGCCACATAGCGCTGGATGACGCCGCCCGACTCCAGGGCCTTGACGCGGGCCAGGCAGGGCGAGGGCGACAGGCCAATGCGTTTGGCCAGCGCCACGTTGGACAGCGACCCGTCGCGCTGCAGTTCGTCGAGTATTTTCAGATCCACAGTGTCAAGAATCATGTGCTGATTATTTGGTTAATTCGGCATATTGTGCTTCAAACAGAGTCATTCATAGTGCAAATAGGCAGCACATGCGCCCACAGGCTCTGTACAGTAAATGGGATGAATGCACCTTTTGAACCCCTGCTCAACACGATGCTCAAGACCCACGACATCGACCCCGAAGAGACCGCCGAGTGGCGCGAGGCCTTGTTGTCCCTGATCGGCACACAAGGTTCGGCGCGTGCGCGCCAGATTCTCGATGAGTTGGCCATCGTGGCCCGGCAGCAGCGCACCGGCTGGCAGCCAGAGCTCAACACACCCTACATGAACACCATCGCAGTGGACGAGCAGCCGGTGTTTCCGGGCGATCTGGCGACCGAAGAGCGGCTCGTGGCCATCATGCGCTGGAACGCGCTGGCCATGGTGGTGCGGGCCAACCAGGCGTATGGCGAGCTGGGCGGGCACATCGCCAGTTACGCCAGCGTGGCCGATTTGTTCGAGACCGGGTTTCACCATTTCTTTCATGCGCGCACCGAGCAGCACCGGGGCGATCTGGTGTTTTTTCAGCCCCACAGCGCGCCGGGCGTGTACGCCCGCGCCTTTCTGGAAGGTCGCCTGAGCGAGGCGGACCTGATGCACTACCGCCAGGAAATCACTGCATCTGCGGATGGCGCGCGCGGTTTATCAAGCTACCCGCACCCCTGGCTGATGCCCGACTTCTGGCAGTTTCCCACCGGCTCGATGGGGCTGGGGCCGATCAGCTCGATCTACCACGCCCGATTCATGCGCTACCTGACGCACCGCCAGCTGCAGGACTGCAGCGCCCGCAAAGTGTGGGGCGTGTTTGGCGACGGCGAGATGGACGAGCCCGAAAGCATGAGCGCGCTGACCCTGGCCGCTCGCGAAAAGCTGGACAACCTGGTGTGGGTGGTGAACTGCAATTTGCAGCGCCTGGACGGCCCGGTGCGCGGCAATGGCCGCATCATTGACGAGCTGGAAAAACTGTTTGCCGGTGCAGGCTGGAACGTGATCAAACTGGTGTGGGGCAGCGATTGGGACGGCTTGTTGGTGCGGGACACCACCGGCGCCTTGCTGCGCGCGTTTGCCAACACGGTGGATGGTCAGATGCAAACCTTTGCCGCCAAGGACGGGCGCTTCAACCGGGACAATTTTTTCGGCCAGAACGAAGAACTGGCGCGCCTGGCCCAGGGCATGACCGATGAGCAGATCGACCGCCTCAAACGCGGCGGCCACGACATCGTGAAGATCCACGCCGCCTATGCTGCAGCGGCAGCGCACCAGGGCCAGCCCACGGTGATTCTGGCGCACACCAAAAAAGGCTTTGGCATGGGCAGTGCAGGCCAAGGCAAGATGACCACGCACAGCCAGAAGAAGTTTGACGAGCAAGACCTGATTGACTACCGCAACCGCTTTGACTTGCCACTGAGTGACGATCAGGCCAAGGGCCTGGCCTTTTACAAACCCGCCGATGACAGCGCCGAGATGCGTTACCTGCGCGAACACCGCGCGCAGCTGGGCGGCAGCTTGCCCAAACGCGAGACCTTCTGTGACCGCTTGCCCGTGCCCGCCTTGGCCAGCTACGGCCAGTTTGCGTTGCAGGCCGACGGCAAGGAGATGAGCACCACCATGGCCTTTGTGCGCATGCTGGGCAACCTGCTCAAGGACCGCCAGTTGGGCCCGCGCATCGTGCCCATCGTGGCCGACGAGGCCCGCACCTTCGGCATGGCCAACTTGTTCAAGCAGGTCGGCATTTACAGCAGCGTGGGTCAGCGTTACGCGCCCGAAGACATTGGCTCGGTGCTCAGTTACCGCGAAGCCACCGACGGCCAGATTCTGGAAGAAGGCATCAGCGAGGCGGGTGCGATTGCCAGCTGGACGGCCGCCGCCACCAGCTACAGCGTGCACGGCCTGGCCATGTTGCCTTTCTATATTTATTACTCGATGTTCGGCTTTCAGCGGGTGGGCGACGCCATCTGGGCGGCTGCCGACCAGCGCGCCCGGGGCTTTTTGCTGGGGGCCACTTCTGGCCGTACCACCTTGGGCGGCGAAGGCCTGCAGCACCAGGACGGCAGCAGCCATCTGGTGGCGGCCACCATCCCCAATTGCAAAGCCTACGACCCGGCTTTTTCGGGCGAGCTGGCGGTCATTCTGGACGCAGGCATGCGCGAGATGGTCGAGCAGCAAGCCGATGTGTTTTATTACGTCACCCTCATGAACGAGAACTACGCCCAGCCTGATTTGCCTGCGGGCGTCGAGGCCGATGTGTTGCGAGGTGGCTACCGCTTCGGCGCTTATGGACCGGGTGCATCGGATGGGGCGAATTCAAAGGCACCGCGCGTGACTTTGCTTGGTTCGGGTGCCATCCTGACCGAGGTCATCAAGGCCGCTCACCAACTGGCCGCGCAAGGGGTGGGCGTGGAGGTGCTGAGCATCACCAGCTGGAGCGAACTCGCGCGCGACGGCATGGCCGATGCAACCGGCACCAACAGCCACCTGATGCAGCTGTTGTCGGCCACCCATGGCCCGGTGATTGCCGCCACCGACTATGTGCGTGCGGTGCCCGAAAGCGTGCGCGCCTTCGTGCCAGAAGGCCGCCGCTACAGCACGCTGGGCACCGACGGCTTTGGCCGCAGCGACACGCGTGCGGCGCTGCGCCGCTTCTTTGCGGTGGACGCCGACAGCATTGCGCAAGCTGCGCTGACGGCTTTGGTGCGTTAAGGCAGGTGTTGGGCGTTGGCAGCTGCCAGCGCCGGCTGGCCAGGCTGGTCAGCCTTGAATCACGGCCAGATAAGCCTTGCGGGTTTCCGGGGCGACCCCATCCAGAGCTTGCTCGTAGCGGGTCTGGTGTTGGGTCAGCATGCGGGCGGAGGCGATGGTTTTTGATTTGCAAAACCAGTGGCAGCTGTGTTGCATCAGGAACATCTCGCCCATCATCCGGAACGAACGCTCTTTGGGCGAAAAGCCTTGAAGGTTGTTCACAGTGCGCTGTATGCCTTCGGCGTGCACTTCCAGCATGCGGCGCATGTCAAAGCTGGCTTTGGGCGACAGCTGGTCAATGAATGGCAGCGCCACCTTGAAGGCCCGCGTCAAGGGTGCTGGCAATTTGGCAAATTCACGGGCCAGGTTCTGGAACTCGGAGGCCAGCTGCTGTTCGGCCTGCTCTTGCAACTGCAGAATTTGCAGCTGGCGCTCAGGGTCGGTTTCGCCCAGCGCACGCATGTAAGCGCCGGTGAGCTGTTCCATGTGCTTTTCGATTTGGTAAGGCCGCAACTGCTCGGCCAGCAAGGCGGTGCGCTTGCGCTGGCCTTGGGTGTTGAGCCAGTGGATGCCCGTGGCCAGAATGAGCAGCAGACTGAGAAATTCCATAGATAGAAGGTGTGCAGACCGAAATGGCCATTGCGCCAAGTGTAATTGGAGTGCGCTCTCTAAAGTGCGGGTTTTCCCTTGCCTTGCTTGGTGTGCAGTGTTCAAATTGCCGCACTGCAACAAATTCTTCAAAGGACCTCACCATGAACTTCAACGCTGAACAATTCTCCGCTTCCCATCAAGCCAACCTGACCGCAGCTGCCGGCCTGTCGCAAAAAGCCTTCGCCGGTTTCGAGCGCCTGGTTGAACTCAACATGGCCGCTGGCAAAGCCGCTGTGGGCGAGACTTTCTCCGGCATGCAAGCCTTGATGGCTGCCAAGTCGCCACAAGACCTGCTGGCTGTGCAAGCTGCCCTGATGCAGCCCGCATTCGAAAAGTCGGTGTCTTATGGCCGTCACCTCGCTGACATCGCCAACAGCACTGGCGCCGATTTCAGCAAAGCCGTCGAAGGCAAAATGGCCGAGTCCGAAAAAGCGGTCAAAAGCCTGGTTGAAAGCAGCCTGAAAAACGCCCCTGCCGGCTCCGATGCTGCTGTGGCCGCTTTCAAGACCGCATTCGAAGCCAGCCAGACAGCCACCGAAGCCCTGAAAAAAGTGGTCAAGCAAGCCGCTGACAGCGCCGAAGCCAACCTCAAGTCCGTGTCTGCCCAAGCCGAAGCTTCGGTGAAAGCTGCCATGTCGAAAGCCAAAATCAAGGCCTGATCTTTGGTTTGACAGGCGGGTTCCAGCGACCCGCTTGCCACAAAAAAAGGGTGTCCTCGGACACCCTTTTTGTTTGTGGTTTGCAGCTTGGGCGCAAGTGCCCAAGCCTGTGTCATGGTTCAGCGGTTGGCCGTCTCGGGCGTTGTTGTTTCCTGCACCCTGCGCGCACCCGTGAAGCGTTTGGTCCAGTAGGCCGTGCGCAGGTCATCGACACGCACCGCTTTTCCAACGCTCGGCGCATGGATGAACTTGCCATCACCGAGGTAAATGCCCACATGGCTGAAGGTGCGGCGCATGGTGTTGAAAAAAACCAGGTCGCCCGGGTTGAGTTCGCTTCGGTCGATTTTGTCGGTCACCTTGGCTTGCTCTTCTGCACGCCGTGGCAGCAATCGACCAATCGATGTTTCGTAGATGTGGCGAACAAAGCCGCTGCAGTCAAAACCCGTTTCGGCTGTGCTGCCTCCGCGCTTGTAGGGCACGCCCAGCAGCGTCATGGCCTTGCCCAGCATCTGGTTGGTTTTTTCGCCCACACTGGTCTTCATCTGCTCGCCCAACTGCATCAAGCTGGCAAGTTCCGTCGCGCGCTTGACCCCAGCTGCCTGGTCATCTTCAGGCGAGGCAAGGAGGGAGGAGGCGGCGATCAGCAAACAAGCGGCCAGGGCGATAGACTTCAATTTCACAATGCAATATTTAGTGGCGTAGCAAACCATGATAACCGGTTCAAACCAAGGCACCTAACAGACAGAGTCATGGGCCAAGCAGGTGGTTCCCACCCCTGCAGGGGGGGCCCATCAAACGCCGTAACGGTCCCGGTAGGCTTGTACTTTGGGCAGGTGCTGCGCCAGCGTGCTGCCGGTCTGGTTGGACAAATAAGCCAGCAAATCAGACAGTTGTGCGATCGTGCAGACCTGCATGCCCAGTGTGTTGCGCACATACTGCACGGCGCTGTGGGGCACGTCTTGCACCGAGCCATCGGGCTGCTTTTCGGTGGCCATTTCCTGGCGGTCCAGTGCAATGGCGATGGCGTGCGGGGTGGCACCGGCTGCCTCAATCAAGGCAATCGACTCGCGGGCTGCAGTGCCTGCGCTCATCACGTCGTCCACGATCAGCACACGGCCTTTCAGGCTTGCGCCCACCAGGCTGCCGCCTTCGCCATGGTCTTTGGCCTCCTTGCGGTTGTAGGCAAACGGCACGTTCTTGCCCAAGCGGGCCAACTCGACAGCCACCGCGGCCCCGAGTGGTATTCCCTTGTAGGCGGGTCCGAAGATCATGTCGAACTCGATGCCGCTGGCCAGCAAGGCTTTTGCATAGAATTGGGCCAGTCGACTCAGCTTGGCGCCGTCGTCGAACAGACCGGCATTGAAAAAGTAAGGGCTCATGCGCCCGGCTTTTGTCTTGAATTCGCCAAAGCGCAGCACGCCCGAGTCGACCGCAAACTGCACAAATTCCTGAGCCAGCGCCTGCATCTCGGCGCTGCTTGCCTGTTTTGTCACCATGGGGAAATCCTTGTTCAAACTCACCAGCCTTAACCTGAACGGCATTCGTTCTGCTTCGACCAAAGGGCTCGAAGCCTGGTTGGCGCAAGCCAGGCCCGATTGTATTTGTGTGCAAGAAGTCAAAGCCCAGGCCGCTGACGTGGCCGGTAAATTCGAAGCCTTGGGGGGCCTGAAAGGCCATTTCCAGTTCGCCGAAAAGAAGGGCTATTCGGGCGTCGGCGTTTACACCCGCCACGAACCCAGCGATGTGGTGGTGGGCTTTGATGGTGGAGAGTTCGACGCCGAAGGTCGTTATGTGGAGTTGCGCTTTGACACCCCCGCACGCAAGCTGTCCATCATCAGCAGCTATTTCCCCAGTGGCTCGTCGGGGCCTGAACGGCAAGAAGCCAAGTTCCGTTTTCTGGACAAGATGTACCCCCACCTCATGGGTCTCAAGGCCGAGCGGGAGTTCATTGTGTGCAGCGACGTGAACATCGCGCACCAGCAAGCCGACCTGAAAAACTGGCGCAGCAACCAAAAGAACAGTGGTTTTCTGCCGCAAGAGCGCGCCTGGATGACCCAGCTCACGACCGAGGGGGGTGTGGTTGATGTCTACCGCCACTTGAAGCCTGACACCACGGAGGCTTGCTACACCTGGTGGAGCAACCGGGGCCAGGCCTATGCCAAAAACGTGGGTTGGCGCCTCGACTACCACCTGGCCACCCCTGCCCTGGCAGACAAAGCCCGAAGTGAGTCCATTTACAAGGATGAAAAGTTCTCCGACCATGCACCCATCACGGTCGAATACGACCTGAATTTTTGAGCACCGATAAGCGGGAATAGAGTTCTGAACCAAAAAATAGAGTTTCCAAAACGCTTCTTGAGCTCGGTCCTTTTATAAAGTTTTCGCCGGGAAAAGGCGCCAAAAACAATGTCAATCGTCAGCTATTGACCGAAACAAAAGCATCGGCAAAGAAATTGGCGGCCGGCAGACCTTTTGTTTGTATGAAAGCCTCTCGGCAGGCCGAAACCATGAGTGGGGCACCGCAGACATAGGCCTGGTGGTCCGTCAGATTGGCGTGGTCAGCCAGCACGGCTTCGTGAACCAGCCCGGAACGACACCCAGCAGGAGGTGGACCATCTGACACCGTACCCACAAAATGGAAATTGGCGTGTCTTCGTTGCCATTTTTGAATCTGCTCCATCGCATAGAGCCCGTTCTCGTGGCGAGCGCCCCAGTAAAGTGTAAAACTCCGGTCCGGGTATTTGGGTAACGCCTCTTCGAGCAGCGACTGAATGGGGGCGAATCCGGTTCCCCCGGCCACTAAAACCACAGGTAATGCGCCCTCGCGAAGGTAGAAGTCACCAAAAGGCAATTCAAGCTCAACAGTTTGTCCGGCCTGCATCGTGGCAAGAATGCGCTCTCCAAAAATGCTGCCAGGCAGAACGCGCACCTGCAACTGGGCACCGTCATTGGCCTTGGGCGAGTTGGCCATTGAGAAGCTGCGCGGCTGCTCCCCTTCCATCAGCACATGCAGGTACTGGCCAGCCTTGAAAGGGATGCGTACGCCCGCAGGGAAGCGAAGGTCGACGATGCAAACGTCATCGGCCACCAGGCGTTTGCGGAACAGGCGGGCCTGCACCTTGCGACGTTCACCTTTTTGCACGGGCTCTATCCGGTTAGCTGCAATTCTTAGATCGCTGTCCGCCCGGACCTGGCACAGCAGCACGGTCCCTCCTTGTGCCGCGGGTATGGTCTGGCCCTCCAGAACAGTGACGCGGCAAGATTCGCAGCTGCCGCGTCGGCATGAATGAGGCAGCTCCCATCCGGCAGATGAGGCCGCGTCCAGCAGTGTCAGCCCTCCAGCACAGTCAAAGCTTGCTGCAACTTTGCCCCCAATTTCAACGGTACAAGTGGTCATGAACAGGCCCGGGACAATAGCTTGAGCGTTGCTGTCATGGCAGATGCATCGGCACTTCCTTTGCCTGCAAGGTTGAAAGCCGCGCCGTGCCCCACACTTGCAAAAAGTAGCGGAACACCGGCCACAAGCGCTGTCGCTCCCTTGGGGCTGAGCATCTTCACGGCAATATGCCCCTGGTCGTGCAGCATGGCCACATAAGCGTCGTGCAGGCCCTCGGATAAAGCCAGATCGGCACCAACCGGGCCATCCACGTGCCAGCCTAGCGCTTGCATTGCAAGAACCGCAGGCTTGGTGATGCGTTCGTCATCGTTGCCAAAAAGACCATTTTCTCCTGCATGCGGGTTGATGCCCAAGACGCAAAGCCTCGGCTGAGCGATACCAAGCCGCAGCAGCACGTCGCGCGCCGCTTGAGCTGCTGCTTGCACCAATGCTGGCGTTAATCGGTCGACAGCTTGGGTCACGCTCTCATGCAGCGTTGCGTGCACGACCCGAAGTCCTTTGGCTTCAAGCATCAGAAAGGCGTGATCGCGAGGGGTCTGCGTGCAGTCAGCTACCAAGCCGCTGTAGCCAGAAAAGGCGATACCGGCAGCGTTAACCGCCGTTTCACTGTGTGGCGCCGCAGCAATCGCATGCACATGCCCAGAACGCACCAGCCCCACCGCCTGCCTGACGTAGGCAACAGTGGCAGATCCGGCCGCCGCACTCACGAGGCCTGGATGCCAGTCTGATGGGACCAAAGCCGCTGCGTTGTGCACGTCAAATGCATCGCGCGCGTGATGCTCAACGCCGAGGAGGTCAATGGTGTGATCGATGATGAAATCCTCAGCCACCAGCAACGACCGCACCCCACTTTCAGCGAAAAGCGCAATGGCTGCACGCACGGCAATCTCGGGACCGATTCCGTTCGGATCTCCCACCGTGACCGCGATGCGCGGCAGGTTTTTGCTGCCAGCTGTCATAGAGGTAAAGCCAAAAGCGTATCGATGCGGTGGCTGTCGCACACCACGTCACGGCGACTAAAGCGCAGTGAGTTTCCGCCCTCGTGCACGATGCGGTCCAGGTAGCGTCCGCTTGCAAATACCGCTGTCTCGCCGGTGCGCATGGTCCGCAACACAGCAAAGCCAGTCTCCACCACGGCGCTGCTGCCATCGGATTCACGCAGCCGCGGCAGGCCCACAAGATGGCGGTAAGTGTGCCGTTCAAAGATATTGGCCTTGCGCAGTGACAGCACGCGGTCTGCCAGCATCTGGCGTGAATCGCAGTACACCACGCCGGCCTCGTAGCCGCGTGAGTGGTTGTGCGCTGTGGTTATTCGGTAAAAACAGTCCTCGGTGAAGAAGGATGGCCAGTCTTCAAGCCGACCATCGTCGATGGCGGCCGCATAGTCGGCGTTGAGCTCAATGATTTTTTCGCGCATGACTTAGCGTTCCATAAGATGGCGGTACGCGCGCCAGAACCCGCGTATCGACGCCTCGGTAGCCCGAAAGTCTTGGCTCTGCGTTCCGTCTCCCCCCAACTCCATGACCGAATCAAGCGATCCTGCTGCGGCGATGCCGCGCTGCACAAAGCCGCCCACAGCACCATCTTCCATGGAGACATAACCCCCAGGCCCGACCAGATTGGCTTGCTTCAAGCGCAAGAGGCGCATCTCCCGCGAGTCATCGGCATAGCCAAGGTAAGTCCAATTCAGATCGGTGCTGGCAACGCCCGTGGGCAGGATTTGGCGAACCGCAATGCAGTTGTGGATCTGCTGCAGCACAAAGCCTGGAAAAACGCTCAGGATCTGCAGGATCACACCATCCCCAATTTCGTCCACTGTCTTGAGCATCGACATATCGCCAAGAGTCAGATCCTGATTTTCTGAACGGATGGCTTGCTGGGTATAAGCGTTATCCATGCCGTCGACCATGCGGGCCAGTGTGGCGCTTGCGTGGTTCCCCCCCTCCTCACTGATGGAGACGCCGCCTTCTTGCGTCAGTCGGGTGATGCCGAAGGTGGCAAAAAACGTGTGCAACAGGCTCGCATGGTAGGTGTCGCGAACATTTTCCGCATAGAGCTTCCAGTTGTTGGGAAGTGTCTGCGTGAAACGTCCGATGATTTCTACGGGCTTGAAAAGTACGCGCTCCATGCGCGAGCACACGGCATCGCCCAGATACTCCTCAAGCGGCGGCACATCATCGTGCAGGCTGGCAAATACAAGCCCACAGAACACGGTGGTGCGCAGCTTGCGTGGCCCATGATCTTCGCGGCAGAAGGTGTCGGGCATTCCCCCCTTGCCATTAACGCCCTTCTCAAATGCAACACCTCGCAGATTTCCCTGAAGGTCGTACCGCCAGGCGTGATAAACGCAACTGTGCTCAGTGGCGTTGCCGAAGTCTTCCAAACAAATCAATGCGCCTCGGTGCGCGCAACGGTTCTCGAAAGCATAGATCTCCCCATCGGTATCGCGCGACAGCACCACCGGCATGCTTCCGGCAAATGTGGTCTTAAAGTCCCCAGGCAAAGGGACCTCTGCTTCCAGGCCCAGATAGTTCCATACCGGGCCTTCAAATACGCGCGCCTGCTCTGCGGACAGAATGTCGCTTCGCTGGAACACAGCGTACGGGACGCGTGTGTAATTGCCTGGGTGCCAGTGCACCGGTGCTTCATGCGTTGTAGATGTTGTCATGGCTTTTGCCGTTCCAGGTTCATTCACCGGTCAGTGCGGTGAGGTCACATTGCAAGTGCATGCCAGTCGGCAGGCGGTCGGTGGTCACCACATGGCGAGCGGGCCGCGACGAGGGGTCCGAAAACAACCGCAACCAGTGGGCATTGATCATTGCACGCGGGAAATCGGGTGCGACAAAAAAGTTCATCTTGAGGACGCTGTCCCATGATGCGCCGCCTGCCTCTAATAAGCGCTCGGCAACGGAAAACATCAGGTCGCACTGAGCCTGTTCACCTTGGGCCAACTTTTGGGTCTGTGGGTCCATCCCGAAGAGAGTGCCGCTGATGAGCAGCCCCCCGCCAACACAGGCAGCAGGCACTGGGTTGTCGCCATGGCCAAAGCCTTCGACATAGATGCTTTTGCGCTTCATCATGACTTGATCCCCTTCACAAGTTCTGTTGCTGCGCGGCCGAAGATGGAGGCATCGTTGCTCACCATCACGAAAGAGAAGCCGCGGGCCTGACTCCGTTTGGCCGCTGCAGCATCGCCCACCGCCGTTCCGCATGGGATGCCGCGCTTCATGCATGAGGCAAGTAGCCCATCGACAAGGGCTTCATTTTTTGGATCAGAAGGCGGGCGGCCACTGACCAGAGACAAGTCGCCCATTCCTACAAATGCTGCGTTCACACCATCGATGTCCAGGATGGCGTCAGCGCCCTCCAGCGCATCAGGGTCTTCCAGTTGGACGACGCGCAGGACGCGCTCGTCACCGGCCTTCACGTAGTCCGGGATGGTCCGCTGCCCCCAACGCCCGGCCCTCGATGTGATGCCCATGCCGCGGGTGCCGCGTGGGCTAAAGATCAAGGGATCCATGGCCTGACGGGCATGGTCCGCGCTGCGAATGCGGGGCACCAAAACGCCATCGGCGCCACTGTCGAGAACACGCTGCGCATCGGCGCCTGTCGCATCAGGCAGCCTCACCAGTGCGACCATTCCCAGTCCCTGGGCGACCACGATGGTGCGGTACAGTGACTCGAAGGTATGGGGAGCATGTTCGGCATCGGCAACGATGAAGTCAAAGCCGGCCCAAGCCAGCATTTCCAAAGTTTCCAGCGAGTCCAGCTTGGCCCACGTGCCTAGCAAGCAGGCACCGGGTTCCCGGACGCGGTCAAAAAAGTCAGGCATATTGCAATTCACCTAGGCGATGATGCCAGATGAGGCCGAGATCGAAGCCAGCGACTCAGGCAACGGATACTCGTCGGCGTTGCGAACCAACCCTGGCTTGAGGGAGAAATCTCCGCGCGGCGGCGAGAAGACGTCTACCAGGCGTGTGCGGTCACTGCCCACTGCCTGCGTCGTGTGAATCGCGTTGGGTGGGATCACGATCAGGGATGGGCTGTTCACCGCGCCGTGTTCGTCCTCACGCCAAGTGGTCATGTCAGGCGTCCAGGGGTAGCGAAGGTGGTGGACATAACTGCCGGCCAGGGACAAAGAGCCTTGCTCAAAATCAGCATGTGAGTGCGGGGTCATTTTGCGCACATCGCGCGGCTTGGTCTGAGGCACGAAGATGTTGATCATCAGGTTTGTACTTCGGAACAGCCGCATGCTGTTGTCTGCACGGACGTAGTCAGCGAGCTTGTAGTGCCGCAGTTTGAAGCCCCCTACGGGATCTGGCCAGGCGATCATCGGTGCGACATGGGGTGCGCCATCGACATACTCGTCAGCGTTGTCTGCCGCAGCCATGATGTCTACAGCCAAATTGCTGAAAATTCGGTAGACCCATCCCTGCGAGGAAACCGTTACGCGGCTGTTCCCCGGTGGCAGGATGGTCAGCGAATCACCTTCGCAGGTGACGGCCTGGCTGCCGGATTCAATCCTCGCGCCTACCTGCTCGGGCAGCAGGAGCATGTATTCGTCAGGCTGACCGATGCGTTCGAGCACTGAGCCCGCCTGTGCCTGCGTTGCGACAACGGCGAAGTTTGCAGAGCGTGTGACCCAGTGGCTCGTTCCGTCGGTGTCTTTGAGAGCGGCGGGTTCATCGTAGTAACGTGAACAGTGGGCAGGTTTGGTGGGCATTGTCATGGATGTCTCCTTTATGTACCTTGAGGTCGTGATCTGTTGCGATGGGTGATCAAGCGAGGTCGGCTGCGCGCAGGCCAAATCCACGCAGGGCTGCGTCAAACATCAATTGGCCGCGGCGAGGACCGCCCGGCATTTCCCTGAAAGGCTTGGCCTGCAAAGGGATGGCATCCAGCACCGACTGGGGAACCTGGACATTCGGACCTGCCATGCTGTCACTGAGTACCTGCACTTCGCATGCACGTTGCAAGCACCACATGGTTGCAAACGCTTGGGGAATGTGCGGGCCGGCCACCAAAAGGCCATGATTGCGAAGGATCAGAACCTCCTTGTCCCCCAAACTTTGGACAATCCTGCCCTGTTCCGCCGTGTCCGTCGTGATGCCTTCAAAGTCGTGATAAGCCACTCGGCCAAACAGTTGGGCACTGTTGAAGTTGTCTGTGCGCAGCCCGCCCTGCTTGCAGGCAACGGCCATGCCGGCCGTGGTGTGCGTGTGCATCACACACTGCGCATCAGGCCGGTGACTGTGCACGGCGCTGTGAATCACAAAACCCGCCACATTGACACTGTAGGGCGTGGGTCGAACGGGATGGCCGTCCAAGTCGATTCGAATCAAGTTGGACGCCGTGACCTCGCTGTAAAGCAAACCGAACGGATTGATCAGGTAGTGGTGGTCAGGCCCCTGCAGGCGCGCGGAGATGTGGTTAAAAATGCTTTCAGTCCACCCCAAATGGTGAAACAACCTGTAGCAAGCTGCAAGTTCCAGACGCAGAGCCCACTCGTCTTCGCCCATGCCACCGGGACAAGGAGGCTGGCCTTGAGGTGAATTAAATGACATGACATCCATGAGATTCTCCGATCAGGGTTGCTGGGTTGCCAAGAGGTCAATACCCAATGCGGGTATCGACGAGGTGCAAAAGAGGTTCACCGCGCCGTGCGCGCAACAGGTTCTCGGCCAACTGGGAGGCCACAGCCTTTGCGGAGGGCAACGACGCAACGTGTGGTGTGATCAGCAGATTGGGCACGGCCCACAGGGGGTCATCGGTGGGCATCGGCTCTCGGCCCTGCACGTCCAGCGCAGCACCTGCCAGCTGACCACTTTGCAGGGCCTGTGCAAGATCCTGCTCCACCACATGGAGCCCGCGGGCAACATTGATGAAGAAAGCACCACGGGGCAGCTTGGCGAGCAAGTTTGCGTTAACGACAGAGGTGGTCTCGGGTGTCAGGGGCAACAAGCAGACCAGAACCTGGCAACGCCCCACCATGCTGAGCAGCCCGGCGGATCCGCTGAAGGATTCGACACTTGGAATTTTTTTGGGACTGCGGCTCCAGCCACACACGTTAAAACCCAAAGCCAACAGCGCAGCGGCCACGACCTGGCCTGATTCGCCCAAACCCATCAAGCCCACCGTCACCGAAGACGGACTGGGGATTGGATGGCGCCTCCATACTTTGTCGCGCTGCTGGGCATCGTACAAAGCCTGCTGACGGACATGCCTTAGGACCATGGCGCAGACGTATTGCGCAATTTGCTGGTTCTGCTGAACATCCACCGTGCGGGTAAGAGGCAGCGATGGTGGCATCGCTGGGCCGATGATTTTGTCCACACCTGCAGCCGAGGCAGCCAGGAACTTGATCGAGGGAAAGGCATCGAGCATGCCCGGGCTGAGCCGCCACAAAAGAATGGCTTCAACATTGTTCGCATGGGCGAGGGCAGCTTCCACGTCCATGAAAAATTCTTCGCCAGGCATCAACCGCCGCAACTCTTCAACAAAGGGTTGAGGCGGCTGTGGATGGGTAAGGACCAAGACTGCCATAACGGGCCTTAATGCAATTCAACCGAGTCTGTGGAGGCCGACATCCGTCCCGCATGAAAGATCAGTGCATCGCCCCCAGTCGCAGTGTAATGCTGCACCCGACCAAGGAACATGATGTGGTCGCCCGCATCATATTGGGCGTGGGTGGCGCACTCAAACGCAGCCAGCGTGCCCTCGATCAGCGGCAAGCCGTATTGGCTAGGCGCCAGCGGCACACCCTCAAACCGGTCGCCTTCCATGCGCTGCGCAAAACGCCGGCATAACGCGTGCTGGTCCGAGGACAGGACATTGATCGCAAAGCTGCCGGCATTGCAAAACAGTTCCAGGCTGGCCGAGCGCTTGCTCAGGCTCCACAACACCAAAGGCGGCTCCAGTGAAACGGATGTAAATGAGTTGGCGGTCAAGCCAATGGGCTGACCTTGTGGCCCAATCGTGGTGACGATGGTGACCCCGGTTGCGAACTGGCCAAGCGCAGCGCGAAGTGCCGCTGGGTCGGTTTTAGCCCCAGCGCAAGGCGTGCGAGTGCTTGCATCGTTCATGACAAGCCCGGCATCAAGCAGTGAGTCTGTGGGAACCAGCGGTCCCGCCGTCCCAAGCATCGTTGCGCCGCTCGATGTCTTCCAAGATACCGTCCATGCGCTCCTGAAAAGGTTTTTTGTCGTAGAGGTTGAACAGCATGCCTGCCAAACGAACCGGGTCGCCTGTGTAATAGCGCTCATAAAGTTGCTGCCGACCGGCAAACGCCGACATCGATGCGTCAAAGGCAAGACGGAACAGCTTGATGCGCTCGGGTGCATCGCTGTTGGCAGACTGATAGTAGCGATCCACCAGATCAGCGCCTGTGCCACGCAGTTCTGCGTAGGATGGAACTGCCACCAGTCCGCTCGCACCCAGCAGTTGGATGATCTCCTGCATGCGAATGAACATTTTTGGAAAGCCCATTCGGACCACCCATAAGGCGTTGGCATCCGGCACCAGCGTACCGAATGGCGAGACCGTGGCATTGACTTCGCTGGCCGTCAGTACGGAGCGCAGCGTTTCGCGAAACACCATGATTTCTGACAACATGCCCTGAACGTGAAGGTGCTCGTCAATCTTTGTCGAGCGCGCAATTCTCAATGCCAATGACAGCATGAACTCGGTCTTGGCCAAAGCGCGCACTGCCGACTGCGTAGCCGCTTGTGGACCGGATGAGGTTTTTGAGTGGACCTGGTTGCATGCTTCGACATTGCGATAAAGAAATACACGCTCCCATGGCACGAAGGCATTGTCGAATACGACCACTGCATCAGTCTCGTCCATGCGCATGGACAGCGGAAAGTCCGCATAGCATGCGTTCGCACCCGGCAGCAGTGTGGGACGAGAAATCCAGGTCACTCCCGGCGTTGCAATCGGGATGCCGCATCCAAACGCATAGTCGGCTGCCTCGGGTGAAGGGGTCAGATACGTGGATGGAAAAACCAGCACCTCATTGGAGAAAGCTGCCAGCGTGGACACCGTGCGGGCGCCGGAGATGTAAATGCCGCGGTCATCTTCCTTGACGACCTTGGCGGCCAGATCCTTCTCCTGCTTTTCAACAGTGCGCGAGCGATCTACCTGTGGGTTGACCAGCACGTGGGTCATGACGATGTCGTTTTCACGGCAATGTTCTGCCCAATTGCGCATGTTGTCACCGCAACCCTTGTGGGCCTGCTCGAAAAACGGATGAGCTGTGCCCAATGCAGAAACCATGACGTTCATGAAATCGGGGCTTCGTCCCATCATGCCGTAGGTTGCGTCAGCCCATGTTTTGAGACCTGCACGGCGGCGGGTGAGGTCTTCCTGTGTGCGAGGAGCCATATGGCTTACGCCCACTTTATGCCCTGTTGTCGGGGAAACGTAGGTCAGTTTTTCTGCTTCAGCGCCGTGCTGCATGTCCAGTAACTCCGCGATGGTGTGCGCAGCGCCGCTGAAACGCGGGTCGCGAGTCACGTCAGTCACCAGTTCCCCGTCAATCAGGATTCTGCGGCCATCGCGCAAAGACTCCAGGAAAGCTTTTCCGGTTTTCATACCCATGGTTATTGCTCCAATGTAAGGTGAACTTCACCAGACGTTTCGATATGCGGTACAGTGTATCCGTGAGAGATACGGTTGTCACCGGTAAAAAGCGAGATATATACTGGTTAAAACCCTATGACCACCTTCTGATTGCCTTGTCTATGACCGATCACATTGAAGACACGCTGCCGGCCGGCTCCAACCAATCAGTCACCATATCGGCCCGCATCCTGGGTGAACTGGCTTCCAGCGCCAACCCCTTGGGCGTCAGTGAAATCGCACGTCGTCTTGGTGAGTCGAAAGCCCGTGTTTTTCGGCACCTGGCGACCATGAAGCAATGCGGTTTGGTCAGTCAGGAGAACGCCGGTGATGCCTACCAACTGGGCTGGAACATTTACAGGCTGGGCGTTGCGGCGGCGAATCAATTCGGATTGACCCGGGTGGCGCAGCGCCATATGACCAAGCTTCGCGACAACACGCAGGAGACGATTGCGCTGGCTATTCCGGCCAGTGGCGATGCGCTCGTGGTGGGTTCTGTACAAAGCGAGCGCCAGGTCGCCATCTCGATCAAGCATGGTGTCGTGATCCCCGCCAACTCGTCGGCACTTGGACGCGTTGTGCTTGCGTTCGCGAACGAAGAGACGCAGGAAAACATTCTTTCGCGCCCTCTGCTGTCGTTTGGCGAAAAGTCGATCGTGGATGCAGACAAGCTGCGCAGTCGTTTGGCCTTCATTTGCAAGAACTATTACGAGATCGCGATCAATGAAAACGGCTTTGGCATCGCCACACTGGCTGCACCGGTGTTTGATGCCAACAACAAGCTCGCCGCGGCAGTTGCACTCGTGGGCTCCCCATTTAACATCTCCCTCACCCCCGATAAAAAGCTGGTGACCGCTTTGCACGAATGTGCCGCAGCCATTTCGTCAGAACTCAATTCGACCGCATGGAATGAATGGCGGCTGAAATAAACCGGCAGCTGCTGCCTGGTTAAGCCGTGCCAAATCGGTTGCGAAGCTTGCCAATACCCTGAATCTCCAGTTCAATTTCATCACCAGCCTGTGGGTATCGGCCGAGCTCAAACCCGCAACCATTGCCCACTGTGCCCGACCCGATAAATTCACCTGCGTACAGGGTTTCGGATGCAGACACATGGGCGATGATGTCCTCAAAGCGATGGTGCATGGTGCTGCTGTTGCCACGCGACCATTCAATTCCGTTGACGCGTGCCACCATCTCCAGTGCGTAGGGTTCGGTCAACTCATCAGCCGTCACGATGCACGGCCCGATGATGTTGCCCGTGTCAAAGTCTTTGCCCTTGGCAGGCCCCAGCATGCAGGCCATCTCATCGGCTTGGGCATCACGGGCCGAAACATCGTTGTAGATGGTGTAGCCAAAAATGTGTTCGTGCGCGTTTGCTGCCGAGATGTCACGCCCGGTCTTGCCAATGAAGATGCCCAGTTCCAGTTCGTAGTCCAGCATTTGGCTGTATGCGGGCCATTGAACGGTCTCGCCATCACCGATGACAGTGAATCGGTTGCACTTGTAATACACGGGTTGGCGAAACCACACAGGCGGAATCTCCAATGCACCAGAAGACGCCAGCGCAAGCAACTGTTCCTCGGCTTGTGGGTGGTTGCGCAGGCGCATGCGCGCGCTGGCGCGCTTGGCTTGGCGAAGATGTAACTCGAAAGCCAAAGCATCGCGCATCTGAATGGGTCGGGGCACGGGTGACAGAAGGCGAACACTGGAGGTTGGCCGAATCGCGTTGTCAGGACTGGCCTCGACCAGAGTGCGAGCGAGGTCCAGGCCCCTTGCGCCTGATTCGATGAGACTTTGCATGGACGCAAACGCATCGGTAGGCCGACCTTGCGCAGCGGCCGCGCTGGCCAGGTCGATGAACTGGCGGTCGCCGTCTATCCAGGCGCCGGTTCGGGCTTCCTGGCCATCGTGAAATGTGATGAGTCGCATGGGTGCACTTAAAAAGTTTGTAGAGCCAGCAGGCCGTAGCCGGTGAGCATGGGTGCGTCGTAATAGCGCTGAATCCTTGTTGGCTTGCCAGAACCCAGAGCACCGCGCATCGTGAGCCAAACCATCATCTCGACCGACTCGGCCCCCCCGCGTTCTATAAGTTCGTCATGAGTGATGGTGGCCAGCAGGCTGGGGTTTTCTTCGAGAAGGTCCAGAAAATGCTTATCCCATGCGGGATTTGTGAAGCCGAAGTCCGGTCCGTGAAGCTGATGGGACAGCCCACCAGTGGCCATGACCACCACGCGCTCGTCGCAAGGCATGGCGTTGATCACTCGGCCGATCGCCTGGCCAAGTTTCCAGCAACGCATCGGGGTGGGCATAGGGTCGAGCACCACGTTCACTGCAAGAGGAACCACACGCATCGACCACGGAGGCGTATCCACCAAAGGCAAAACAGAAAGAATGCCGTGATCCAAAGCCATCTCTTGGCACAGAGACAGATCGAATTCCTGCTCGACCAGGCCACGCGCCAACTGCCAGGCCAGCGCGCTGTGACCAGGGACTGGCTTGAGTGGGCGCGGCGCCTTGCCCTCATTCGCCAACGGGTGCAGGTTTCCAGTCCCCAGCGCGAAAGAAGGGTAGTTGTCAAACTGGAAGTTGTTGAGGTGGTCGTTGTAAACCACCACCAAGGTATCTGCCCTGACATCACTCAGCCACTGACGAACGGGTCCATAGGCATCGAAGAAAGGCTTCCATGCTGGCTGATTGCCATGCCCCGCATCCCATGCGAAGGCTATGGATGGCGCGTGCGAAGAACCTATGCCGCCAACAACATGTGCCATTAGCCGCGCCCTTTTTCAGCCAAAAACTCTTTAGTCGATTGACCGCGCATGGCAGCACCAATCTCCAGCAGCGTTGCACCGAACACGTAGCCCGATTTGGCGATCGCGTAAATGTTGACGCCGGCAAGCAGCAAACCTGCATAGTCACGATGGCGGACCAGTTCACGCTCAGACGGGGCAAGGCCCCACGCCTGCATGGCGGCTTCCTCGTCGATCAAATAGGCCTCTCGATTCTCGCGCTGCGATATGTGGATAAGGAATCGGTTCAGCCTTAATGCGCCTTGCGCCAATTCACCACGGTAGCGTGCTGCGCTCTGAAGGTTTGCAGTCGGCCCGAAGCGGCTGCTGCTTGCGCCAAGGTCCACCATTTCAATCACTTGGCAGGCGCTGGCGGAAGTTCCATTTGCAGATTGAAGCGGTCGACGATACGTTTTTCCACTGGCAGTTGTTTGCGTGCCCATTCGGTAAAAGGCGCGCTGGCGATGAAGTCAGGCTTTTGGTAATTGCGGTCCAGGAATTCAAGAATTTCTTTTTCTTCAAGGATGCGCTTGAAGGTTTGCTCCAGCAACGCAACGTGAGCTGGGTTCATCCCGCGAGGGCCACCGACACCGACAATGGCATTGATCTCAACGGGGTAGCCCAACTCTCGCAAGGTTGGAATTTGCGTTAGCCTTGGGTGGCGTGCGCCGTTCAGCCAGGCAACGAGCCGCAGCTTGCCATCCTGGACAAAGGGCATCGCACTGCCACCTGCCACGATCATGTCAATGTCACCGCGAATGAGCTGAAGGACAGATTCGTTGTCTCCTTTGTAGGGCACATGGAGCAACTGGATCCCTGCCAATCGGGAGAAATCTTCCATGGGCACATGGGCAAGACCGCCATGGCCAAAGGCTGTTCCATACTTCACATCGTCGGGTTTCGCCTTGGCTGCATTGATGATGTCCTGCACTGTCTTGTAAGGGGAGGTGGCGGACACGTAAAGGCCGAACCAAGAGCTCGTAATGCCTGAAACCCAGGTAAAACCCTCTACCGGCTGATACGGTAAGCCATTGCGCAGTTGGTGATGCAAGGACAGGTGCGATCGCCCCACGATGCCGATGGTGTAGCCATCGGGCTCGGCCATGGCTATCGAATTGGCAGCGACACCCCGACCCGGGCGATTTTCCAGCACCATCGGCTGGCCAGTTATCGCCTGAAACCGCTCGCCAATGCGCCGAAATGTCACATCAGTGATCCCGCCTGCAGGAAATGAAAGCACCATCTTGACCGGTCTGGCGGGGTAAGTCTGAGCGTGCGCCGCCCAAGGCACCAGACTGAGCCACGCAGCAAATGCCAAAAACGGGACACAGCGAACGAGGCGCTGTGAGAAAGCAGTCAAGCAAGCAAGTTTCACAGTTGTCTCCATTTGACCTTGGGGTCAATTTTATCGTTTCGATCAGCGATACGCCGTATCTGTGATTGAGAATAAGCGTGTTTATTGCGAATGTCAACAAGAAGACTTTCCCTGGTTGGGCTGAGTCGGAGTGCGCTTCCTCAAAGCTACTCAGGAATGAATGTGTTTCGATAAACGAGACGCCGCATCGACGCGGTTGGCTATCTGTTATTCTCGAAATTCAGTTGGACTTTTGCGACCTTAACGGCATGGTGTTGCAGTTAAGTCTTTGTCCACACTTGCCTGAAGCGTGTTGAGCACTTGTGGCTTTCAGCGCTTGGGCCTTTGTGGTCCTAGTACGTTGATGTTGGATTCAATAGGAGCCAGTTATGACCAGACAACCCACAATCAATCGCAGACAGGCCGCATCTTTGGTAGGTGGCGCTTTGATCGCGTCCGCATGCCCGCTTGTTCAGGCGCAGTCAAGTTATCCAAGCAAGCCTGTCAAGCTTGTCGTGACTTACGCTTCGGGTGGGGCGAATGACTTGACAGCACGCATCTATGCCATCTTGCTTGGTGACAAGTTCAAGCAGTCGTTCATCGTGGAAAACCGGCCTGGCGCAAGCGGGGTCACGGGCACTTTGGGCGTTGCACGCGGTGAGTCCGACGGCTACACGCTTTTATTGGGGGCGGGTGGGACCATGACGATCAACCCGGTGCTGCTACCCAACATCCCCTACGACCCCTTGAGGGATTTCGCACCCATTGGTCTTGCAGCGCAGGCGCCGCTGGTCGTCTTGGTCCCGCCGAATCTTCCAGTCAACTCGATTCAAGACCTGATCCGGTACGCCAAATCGCGCAAAGAAGTGATCAGTTATGCATCCCCTGGGGCGGGCACGCCGCTTCATCTGGCTGCGGAAATGTTCATGCATCAGGCTGGCCTCACTGCCTTGCACGTCCCATACCGGGGCAGTGCCCCAGCACTCACAGACTTGATGGCTGGCCGAGTGGATCTCATGTTTGATGTCCAGGGCAGCTCGCTCCAGTTCGTCAAGGCAGGGAAGCTGCGAGCGCTCGCTGTGACAAGTATGCAGCGCAGCACATACTTGCCGGATGTGCCAACACTTCATGAGTCAGGTCTCAAGGATTTTGAGGTGACGTCCTGGTTTGCCTTGTTTGCGCCCATCCAAACTCCAGCAGATGTTGTCGCCCAACTCAGCCAGTCCCTTCAAGCGGTTGCCCAAACACCCGAGGCATCTGCCAAGCTCGCACCATTAGGGATGAGTCCGGCCAACTCCACGCCTCAAGCACTGCGGGAATTGGTACAAAAAGAACAAGCCAAGTGGCGAGAAATTATCAAGCGAGCCAATATCAAGGTTGAGTGAGGTAACTGGTACTGCTGGCTTCTTTGCGCTGTTGTCGGGCCCTTTAGATCAGCCACGGATACGCTTAAAAATATCCCAATTCGGGCGGCATGCTTTAACCCCGGGTGTAGGTCAGCATGCGGCCTTTGTAGGCGGGTAAATCTTCGTGTGCAGACTGCTCCAGCACTTGCTCGTGCATCGAAAAGCCTACGCGTGCCATGTGTTTGTGAAATGCGCTGCGGTTGCCCCTGTTGGGGTCGACCACCCAGATTTCGGAGGCCGCTGCAGCATGCGCATGGATGAAGCTGGCCAGTGTGCCTTCGTCATCGCGCTCGTACAAAATATCACTGCCCACAATCAGATCAAACAAGCCACTCACGCCTGCATCATGGGCAGACGTGAGGACGGGCAAGCCATCACCTCTCAGCGCTGCTGTGCCCCATAAGCCATGGCGGTAAGCCATCGGAGGCAGATCGTTCAAGCGGGTGTTTTCATCGAGAAAGGCGTGCGTCAAGGGGTGGCAATCGCTGGCTGTGACATTGGCGCCGCGTCGGTGTGCCACCAGACTTGAAAGCCCCAGGCCGCAGCCAATTTCCAGAATGCGCTCGGCCGTCACAGGCCGTTGGGCCATGCGCTCGGCCATGTGCAGACCCGACGGCCACAGCAGGCCAAACAAAGGCCAGGTGGCCGAAGAAATGCCCAAATTCAGGGCCTCGTCCAGCGGGTCATAAAACTGGTTCTTGTCGAGCAGGGAGCAAATCAGCAGGGCGTCCGCGCCGGGCACAGCAATACTTTCCTGTTTGGTCAGGTAGCCGGAATGTGAGGGAAGCAAAAGAACAATCGTTGCAGCGCAAAGGCAGAAAATGAAATGGCGCTGGCTGCGCAGACTGTACACCCAGGCAGGTGTTCAATCGCGTCAGACCGCTCGTGGGTATGGTGCCGGATTGCAACGGTCAGAAGCTTGTTGCGGATGCCCACATCAGAAGGCTCAGCGCGCGATCCCGTCAACGAATTTTGGTCAACGCCTTGACCAATGCACGCGAGACTTTGGGGTCTGCAAGTGCGCCGGTATTGAACCTTGACCAAGCGCAAGGCGCCTCCGAGTTGACACAAAAAAGCCGGCCGGGTGCCAGCAGGATATTTTGCTTTTGCAGTTTCTGGGCGAGTTCGTGGGTGTCTGGATGCCCTGGCAGGCTGGCCCAAAGATACAGCGACTGGGGGCTGCTGCCCAACACATCGGCACCCAGTTGTGCCAACACATCCCGTGCGGCCAAGGTGGCCTGGGTGACCCGGTCTCGCAGTTTCACCACGTGCCGTTCGTAGTGACCTTCGCGCAGGATCACATTGACCGTTCTCTCGCAATACTCGGACGAGTTGGTGGAGACCAGTGTTTTCAGATCGGCCAACTCGCTGGCCAGGTCGTCACTGCAGGCGATGTAACCCACGCGCAGCGATGCAGAAAATGACTTGGAAAACGAGCCGATGTAGATCGTTCTTTCCAACTGGTCCAATGCGGCCAGGCGCGGGGTGGACAAGGGTTTGAAGTCGGCCAGGGCGTCGTTTTCGACGATCATGACATCGTGCTCTTGCGCCAGTTTCAGCACCCGAAAAGCCTTGCCCGGCGAGATGTCCGTGCCGGTCGGGTTGTGGCAAGCCGACTGCGTGAAGAAAAGGCGTGGCTTGTGCACAGCCATCAAGTGCTCCAGGGCTTCCAGGTCGGGGCCATCCGCCAGCCTGGGCACGCCAATGATCTTGGCATCCGCCAGCTTCAGTTTGCCAAAGAGCAGGTAGTAGCCGGGATCGTCCACCAGCACGGTGGCACCTGGCGGCACAAAGTAGCGGATCACCAGGTCCATCGCACTGTTGGCCCCTTGTGTCAGCAAAATTTGACCGGGCTTTGCACCGATGCCAAATGACGCCAGCCTGTGAATCAGGTGCTCGCGCAAAGGCATGTAGCCGAACCGGTTGCCATACCGAAAGACGGTGCCCATGCCGCTGCGAACCACTTTGGGGTGGAACTTGTCCAGCCGCAAGTCCGACAGCCATTCGATGGGCGGGAAGCCATCCCCGATGGGGTGTGCGTCCGGGATGGTCTTGAACTGCTCACGCATCATCCAGACGATGTTCATCGCCCGGTCCAGTGAGTTTTTTTCTTCGTCCTGATGGGGTGCTTTGGCGCTGCCCGTGACATAAAAACCAGAGCCCCTGCGCGGCTCCAGCACGCCATCGGCCACGAGCAACTCAAAAGCTGCAACGACGGTGTTTTTGGAATACCCGTGCAAATCCGAGAGTTCGCGCAAGGAGGGCAGCTTTTGACCGGGCCGGTATGCACCCTCGTCTATTTGGCGGCGTATCGAGTCGGAAAGACTGTGGGCGATGGTGGGTTTGCTGGCCATGGTGGTTGAGAAGCAATTGCAGGGTTAACTATGACAGTTTTCAGTACAAAAAGGTATGGTTGGGTCACTGTCCTCGCAAACTGTACCTTTAATCACTGGTACAGATGGCATAAAGTTCGGCCACCTCAACTGACCTATATGAAGGAGACAACCATGGCTCAACACCCGAAAACCCGTCGCCTGTCGACCGTGCTGACCACAGCACTGCTGGCATTCGCAGGTTCTGCTTTTGCCCAGGACATCAAATTTGGCTTCAACGCCGACCAGTCGGGCACCGCGGCTGCGGAGCTGGGGATGGCGGCACGTTATGGCTTTGAGTTGGCCATTGAAGACATCAACAAGGCGGGTGGTCTGCTGGGCAAAAAAGTGCTGCCGGTTGTTCGCGATGACACGGGCACACCCCCCAAGTCCATCCAGAACATGACCGAGCTGATTGACAGCGAAAAAGTCGCTGTGGTGGTGGGCCCGACCAATTCTGGCAACGCGCTCGCTTGGCTGCACATTCCCCAGCAGAAAAAAGTGCCGGTGATCGTGCCCGTGGCCACGGCGACCGACATCACCAAGCGTTACCAGAACGAGCCGCAGAACTTTATTTTCCGTGTCTCCATGGTGGACCGTGAGCAGGTCGGTTTGCTGCTGGCCTATGCCGTGAAGTCCAGCAAGAACAAAAAGATTGCTTTCATTGCTGATTCCACCGGCTTTGGCACGCAAGGTGTCAAGGATGCGACCGAGGTGTTGGCGCTGCATGGCCTGAGCCCTGTTGCTGTCGAAAAATTCGGTCCCAAAGACACCGACATGACCTCGCAGCTGGCCAAAATTCGCGATGCGGGCGCAGACACGTTGTTGATCTACGGTCTGGCAGATGGCAACGCCCACACCTTGCGCAGCATGGAAAAAATCAACTACATGCCCACCGCCATCGGCACCTGGGGAAACATGAGCTCGGTGCTGGTGAACACGGCCGGTAAAAAGCTGGCTGAGCACCTGATCTTTGCAACCTCGACAGCAGAAGACAGCAACGCCCGCTCTGCAGCCTTGGCCGTGCGGGTTCGCGAGCGTTACCCCACCATGGTGACCTTTGTGTCGGCAGCGCAATCCTACGATTCAGTGATGTTGGTGGCTGCGGCGATCAAGCAAGCCGGGACCACCGATGGCGCCAAAGTCGCTGCAGTGCTGGAGAGCGGCATGCCGGATGTGCAAGGCATCATCAAAAACTACAAGAAGCCGTTTTCCAAGACAGACCACGAAGGCCTGGGCGTTGAAGACTTTCAGCTGGGCAAGTGGAAAGATGGCAAGGTCACGAATTTTTCAGACGCCATCACCAAGTCACTGACCGCCGCTGATCTGAAACGCTAATGGTTTTCCTGCAAGCACTGTTCAGCGGACTCGCGCTCGGGGGCATCTATGCGCTCGTGGCGCTGGGTTTCAGCATCACCCACACCACCACAAAAACCCTGAACTTCGGTCAAGGCGAGGTGCTGGCGGCGGGTGCATTTGTGGCTGTGGGCTCACTGCTTTTGCTTGCTGGCAAACCGTACACGGCTGTTCTGGAGCCCGCCGATGTGAGCATTGGCCGCTACCTTCTGGCCTTGGCCATGACGGTCGGTGTGGTGGGGCTCATTGGGGTTCTGTTGTACTTCACGGCCATCCGGCCTTTTTTTGGTTCAGGCGGCATGTCCTGGGTCATGAGCACCATCGGTTTCGGCATCGTGTTGCAAAACTCCGCGATGGCCATTTGGGGCAGCAGCTCCATCGCCATGCCTTCTCCCCTGGGCGAGGGTGTGATCCGAATCGCAGGCGCTGGTGTGCGACCGCAAGAGATCCTGGTGATCGTGGTGACCCTGTCCGTGATGGCCGGTCTTGACTACGTGCTGCGCAAAACCAAGATCGGCAAGGCCGTCAGGGCAGTGGCCACCAATCAGCAAGCCGCATCGCTCATGGGCATCAACGTCGGCGCCATCGTGGTGCTGGCGTTTGTCTTGTCTTCCGGGCTGGCCGGCTTGGCTGGCTTGCTGATCGCCCCGATCACCACGGCCTCGGT
Source organism: uncultured Burkholderiales bacterium (assembly GCA_903935585.1). Classification (GTDB taxonomy): domain Bacteria; phylum Pseudomonadota; class Gammaproteobacteria; order Burkholderiales; family Burkholderiaceae_C; genus Limnohabitans_A. Next base: position 33,651 of record CAIZSE010000102.1, read on the forward strand.
TTTCATGGGGCTGAGCATTGCACTCAAAGCGTTTTCGGCAGCCATCGTGGGTGGGCTTTCCAGTCCGCGCGGATGCATTGCCGGGGGAATCTTGCTGGGCTGCCTGGAGGCGCTCATTGGCTTATGGCGCGCAGAGATGCGGGAGATCACCTTGTTCTTGCTGATCATTTTGGTGCTGATGGTCAAGCCTGAGGGTCTGTTTGGCAGCAAAACCATGGAGAAGGTTTGAACATGGGGGGCCACCGTTTACTTTCGATATTGGCGATTGCGCTGGCCGTGGTCGTGCCGGCGCTGCTGGACAATGAGTTTTACCTGAAGATCATCTTCACCGCAGGCATGTACTACATCGCCGCTGCCGGGCTGAATGTGCTGGTGGGTTGGAGTGGCCAGAAATCGCTTGGGCATGCCGGCTTGTTTGCGGCGGGGGCCTACACGGCAGCATTGCTGACGGCGCAAGCAGGCTGGAACCCATGGCTTGCCTTGCTGGCTTCTGCGGTGGTGGCAGCCTTGTTTGGTTTGCTGATCGCTTTCCCCTCATTGCGCGTCAGGGGGCCATCCTTGGCCATGGTCACCATTGGCTTTGGCATCGTGGTGGAAAAGATCGTGACCGAATGGCAAGTGCCCTTTGGCGGTCAGGCCGGGATCTACGGGGTGGTTCCCCCTTCCTTGGGGGGGCAGATGCTGGGCATCCGTGAGTGGGCCTGGCTCATTTTGGCCTTTGCCTTCATCACGCATTTCCTCATCACCAACTTGCTGCACGGCAAATATGGCCGGGCCATGCTGGCGGTGCAGGCCTCGGAGGTTGCTGCAGAGAGTGTGGGTGTCCATGTTCACCGTTTCAAAGTTCTGGCCTTTGTCATCAGCGCCGTGACCTGCGGTCTGGCCGGTGCCTTCATGGCGCAGCAAAACCAGTACATCAATTCGGACTTCATCAATTTCCGCTTGTCGATTTTCCTGCTGCTGATCGTGCTCTTTGGCGGCCCTTCTGTCTGGGGGCCTGTTCTGGGTGCGATCGTGCTGACCTTGCTGGATGCATTTTTAGCCCGTTGGCCAGAGCTGCAGCACTTCACCTATGGCGCGCTGTTGCTGTTTGCGCTGTATGCCATGCCGCAAGGTTTGGCGGGGGCCCTGCACAAGGGCATGCGCAGACTCGGCATGGGGGCTGCACTGGCGCCGATCGACCCGCCCAAAGAGGCCTGGAAATGCAAATACGCCGTGCCGCGAAATCCTGACGCGGTCATGCTGGAGGCGCAAGGCTTGTACAAAGCCTACGGCGGCGTGATCCCCACGCACAACATCAGCCTGACGCTGCGCCCGGGCCATATCCATTCGCTGATTGGCCCCAATGGGGCTGGCAAGACCACCCTTTTGAACATTCTTTCCGGCATCGTCCAGCCCGATCAAGGCTCGGTTAAGTTGTTTGGCAAAGACATCACCCGCCTGGGCGCCAGCGAAGTTTGCACGCTGGGCATTGGCCGAACTTTTCAGAACCTGCGCTTGTTTGCGCACATGTCGGTGCTCGAAAATGTGTTGGTCGGCCTGCATTCGCACCTCGAAGCCGGCATCGCAGCCAGCATGCTGCGCACCCCGGGTTCTCGGCAGGAAGAAGCCGCCGCCCGGTCTGAGGCCATGGCCTTGCTTCGGTTTGCCGGACTTGAAGCACGCGCACATGCGCCGGCCGGCAGCTTGCCTTACGGCTTGCAGCGACGGCTGGAAATCGCCCGGGCTTTGGCAACACACCCCAGGCTGCTGTTGCTGGACGAGCCTGCGGCCGGCCTCAATCCTCAGGAGACCCAGGAACTGATTGGCTTGATCCGGCAAATTTCAGGCCTCGGCATCACGGTCATGCTCATCGAGCACCACATGGACTTGGTGATGGCGGTGTCAGACCACGTGGTGGTGCTCGACCATGGTGAAAAGATTGCAGAAGGCAGCCCCCAAGAGGTCCAGGCCGACCCTGCTGTCATCAAGGCCTACCTGGGTGACGAGGAGGATGAGTGACATGTTGAACATTCAGAACTTGGTGGTCAACTACGGTGCGATAGAGGCTTTGCGTGGCGTCAGCCTGCAGGTGAATGCGGGTGAAATTGTGGCCATCATCGGCGGCAATGGCGCCGGTAAAAGCACCTTGATGAAGGCCGTTTCAGGCTTGCAAGCTGTCAGTGGTGGCGCCATTCATTGGCAAGGGCACGACATCACGGCGATGCCCCCTCACCAAAGGGTGGCGGCAGGCATTTCCCAGTCCCCCGAAGGTCGACAGGTCTTTGCGGACCAATCGGTCGAAGACAACTTGCTCTTGGGGGCCTATCTGCGCCCTTCACGCGACCCTGAAGTGAAAGCCGATCTGGAAAGGCAGTACGCCATTTTTCCCAGATTGCGAGAAAGAAAAAACCAGCACGCTGGCACTTTGAGCGGGGGTGAGCAGCAAATGCTGGCCATCTCCCGGGCGCTGATGTCGCGGCCCAAGCTGTTGCTGCTGGACGAACCCTCGCTCGGTCTGGCGCCGCTCATCGTGAAAGAAATCTTTGCGGTTATCCGGCGCGTGCGGGATGAAGGCGTCACGATTTTGCTGGTTGAGCAAATGGCCAACCAGGCCTTGAAAGTCTCTGACCGGGCCTACGTTTTGAAAAACGGCGTCATCGTCAACTCTGGCGCATCCAAAGACATTGCCAACGATCCGAGCGTGCGTGAGGCTTATCTGGGCAAGCACTGACATTCAAAAAAAGAAAGACCGACATGAACAACGCCAACTACTCCAGCCGCATCAGTGGATTTCATAAAAAATCTGTCGATGAGCGCATTGCGCTGATTGCCGACATGGCGGGCCTGAACGACACCGAGCGCGCCTTGATGGGCAACTCCGGCAACCTCGATCAGGAAATCGGCAACCACATGATCGAGAACTTTCTGGGCACGATGACCATCCCCGTGGGCATTGCGACCAACATGAAGGTCGATGGGCGCGATGTGCTGGTGCCCATGGCCACCGAAGAGTCCTCGGTGGTGGCGGCGGTCTGCAACGCGGCCCGCCAGTCTTATGACAACGGGGGCTTCATCACCTCGATGTCGGGCACGCGCATGATCGCGCAGATTCAGTTGGTGCAGGTGTCAGACCCGTACCACGCCCGAATGGCCATCCTGGAGCGCAAAGAAGACATTCGCCTGATTTGTGACGCCTGCGACCCGATGCTCATCAAGCTGGGGGGCGGATTCAGAGAGCTGGAAGTGCGCGTCATTGACACGTTGTCAGGCCCCATGGTGATCACCCACATCATTGTGGACACCCTGGATGCCATGGGGGCCAACGCGGTCAACACCATGGCCGAAAAACTGGCGCCATCCATTGCGCAGTGGACGGGTGGGCGTACCTACCTGCGCATCTTGTCCAACCTGGCGGACCATCGGCTGGCGCGCGCGCGCTGTGTCTGGCGCAGCGAAGACATCGGGGGGGCAGACGTGCGTGATGGCATGTTGCTGGCTTATCACTTTGCCGAAGCAGACCCCTACCGTGCAGCCACGCACAACAAGGGCATCATGAACGGCATCAGTGCCGTGGTGTTGGCCACGGGCAATGACACGCGTGCTGTCGAATCGGGCGCACACGCCTACGCCTCACGCCATGGGCGATACACCAGCTTGACCCGCTGGGAAGTCACCAACGAAGGCCACCTCGCCGGCTCGATTGAAGTGCCCATGGCCGTTGGTTTGATTGGCGGCGCCACCAAGCTGCACCCCATGGCCAAGACCGCGCTGAAGATCCTGAATGTTCAATCGGCCAGTGAACTGGCCCGCATCATCGCTGCGGTCGGATTGGCACAAAACTTTGCCGCCATCAAGGCGCTGGCCACCACCGGCATCCAGAAGGGCCACATGTCCCTGCATTCGCACAACATCGCCATGATGGCCGGTGCGGTGGGCCACGAGGTGGATCAACTGGCCCAAATTTTGGTGGCCAAAGGCATGGTCCGCCTGGATATCGCCGAAAAGGAACTGGCGATCCTTCGCGCCAGCTGAGTCTTTCAGCCTTTAACATCGAGGGATGCTGCAATACCAAACCATCCCCGTCACCCCCTTCCAGCAAAACTGTTCCTTGGTCTGGGACGATCAGACGCTTCAGGCGGCAGTGGTCGATCCGGGGGGCGACCTCGATTTGATTTTGGGCGCCGTGAAGCAACACGGCCTTCGCCTGGAGCAGATCTGGATCACCCACGGCCATCTGGACCACGCCTCGGGCACGGCCGATCTGGCCGAACAACTGGGGGGCCTGCCCATCATCGGCCCGCATCCGGCCGACCAGTTCTGGATTGACGGTTTGCCGCAAGCGGCCTCGGCCTATGGTTTTCCGCCGGCTCGGGTCTTCAAGCCCACGCGTTGGCTGGCCGATGGCGACACCGTCACGCTGGGCGCGCACACCTTGCAAGTGCGCCACTGCCCGGGGCACACGCCAGGCCATGTGGTGTTTTATTCGCCGGAGATCAAACGTGCCTTTGTGGGCGATGTGCTGTTTGCAGGCAGCATTGGTCGAACCGATTTTCCGCAAGGCAACCACGACGATTTGATCGCCAGCATCACCCAGCGCCTGTGGCCCATGGGCAATGACACAGTGTTCATTCCCGGCCATGGCCCCGAAAGCACCTTTGGCCGTGAACGCCAGTCCAACCCCTATGTGGGTGGCACCTGAAAGGGCTGGCGCCCTCAGCCTTTGAGGGCTTGCTCGTACAGGGTTTGCACCTTGGGCAGGTTGGCCTCGAGTTCCTGAATGCGGTTGGCCCCACTGGGGTGGGTAGACAGAAATGAAGGGCTGCCATTGCTGCTGGCCGACTGCATTTTTTGCCACAGGCTGACACTGGCTTCCGGCTTGTAGCCACCTCGCGCGGCGATTTCCAGGCCCACCAGATCCGACTCGGTTTCGTCGTCGCGGCTGTACTTCAGGGTGAGCAACTGGGTGCCCAGATTGGCGGCGACATCGCCCAAAGAACCCAGGCCCAGCAGTTGTGACGCAATCGACAAGCCGATGCTGGTGGCCTGGCTTTTGGCCAGCCGTTCGCGGGCGTGTTCGCGCAGGGCGTGCGCCATCTCGTGGCCCATGATCATGGCCGCCTCGTCATCGGTCAGCTTCAATTTGTCCAGGATGCCGGTGTAAAAAGCAATCTTGCCCCCAGGCATGCACCAGGCGTTGATTTGCTGGCTGCCAATCAGATTGACTTGCCACTTCCATTCGCGCGAGCGGGGGTTCCATTGGGCCGTATGCGGAATGAGTTTTTGCGCGATCGTTTGCAGGCGTTGCAGTTGTGGGTGGCCATCGGGGGCCAGCGCACCCTTCGCCCGGGCATCTGCCAGAACCTGCGAATACTGTTGCCTGGCCGAGGTTTCCAGCGTTTCGGCCGGCACCAGTTTGCGCAAGCCGGACGAAGAACCCACGTCTACCTGGGCCAAGGCCGAACCGGCCGCTGTGGCACCCGCAGCCAGCATGAAAGCCCGGCGGGCTTGCCAGCGAGGGGATGCGTGAGCCGATGCTTTGGCGGCATCGTCAGGCTGGGTTTTGAAGTCGCAAATAAAGCACATGGTCCGCAAATGATAGCGATTTGCCCAAGTTCAAGATGGCCGGACCCTTGCGCAAGGGTCCGATAATCGCTGCATGGCCGATACCGCACCCCCCACCCCCACCACAGCGACCACCCCCACAGCCCCTTCCTCGCCGAACACGGTGCGCACCTGGCGCGAGGCGCTGCGGCTGTATGTGCAACCCGCCAGCTTGCGCATGCTGGCGCTGGGATTTTCGGCGGGTCTGCCCCTGCTGCTGGTGCTGGGTACGCTCAGCTTCAGGCTGCGCGAGGCGGGCATCGACCGCAGCACCATTGGTTACCTGAGTTGGGTGGGCCTGGCCTATGGCGTCAAGTGGATGTGGGCGCCGCTGGTGGACCGCATGCCCCTTCCCTGGCTCACACGGCAACTGGGGCGGCGGCGCAGCTGGTTGCTGCTGTCGCAAATCGTCATCGCGGTCGGTCTGGTGGGCATGGCCCTGAACGATCCTTCGCAGCTGCTGGGGCCCTTGGTGGCCTGTGCTTTGGCGGTGGCGGTGGCCTCGGCCACGCAAGACATTGCGCTCGATGCCTACCGCATCGAGTCGGCCGAGGTGAACGCCCAGGCGGCACTGGCGGCCAGCTACCAGACCGGTTATCGCCTGGCCATGATCTGGGCGGGTGCTGGCGTGCTGTGGATCGCTGCGTGGGCCCAGGGTGATCAGGCCTCGGGCTATGCCCAGGCGGCCTGGAAAATCGCTTATCTGGTCATGGCGGCCAGCATGCTGCCAGGCATGCTCATGGTGTTGGGCTCGCCCGAGCCGGTGGCTGCGCCACTCAAGCCAGCGCGCAACCTGGCCGAATGGCTGCAAGGTGCACTGGTGGAACCATTTGCCGACTTCTGGCAACGCTACCGCTGGCAAGCACTTTGGCTGCTGGCGCTGATCGCGACGTACCGCATCAGCGATGTGGTCATGGGCATCATGGCCAACCCGTTTTATGTCGACATGGGTTTCACCAAAACCGAAGTGGCCAGTGTGACCAAAGTCTATGGGGTGGTCATGACCCTGGTGGGTGCCTTTGTGGGGGGGGTGCTGTCTGCGCGGTGGGGTGTCATGCGCATCCTCATGCTGGGCGCGGTGCTCAGCGCGGGCACCAACTTGCTGTTTGTGTGGCTCAGCGGGTTGGGGCACAACGTGAGCGCCTTGATCTGGGTCATCTCGGCCGACAACCTGGCCAGCGGCATCGCCTCGGCCGCCTTCATTGCGTATTTGTCGTCGCTCACCAACATCAGCTATTCGGCCACGCAATACGCGCTGCTGAGCTCCATGATGCTGCTGCTGCCCAAGTTCGTGGCGGGTTTTTCGGGCGAGTTTGTCGATGCCTATGGCTACGCCAGCTTCTTCACGGCCACCGCCTGGATGGGTTTGCCGGTGCTGCTGCTGGTGGTTTTGGCGTCCAGGGTGCATGCCCGGCAAACCGGGGCCGCCTGAGGCGCCCCTTTTTGACCTGGTCGAACGGCTTGCAGGGGCAGCTTTGAGGATAGCAAGGCAAAAAAAATGCAGCGAACACCTGAAGGCGCGCTGCATTTGGGGCGCATCACCATGATGGTGAATGCAAGCCTTCAGTGGTGGTGTCCCACCACCTCCCCGGCTTTCAGTTTGTAAACCGTGCCGCAATAAGGGCACCTGGCTTCACCGGTTTTGGTGATGTCCAAATAAACCTTGGGGTGGCTGTTCCAGAGCTTCATGTCGGCTTTGGGGCTGGGGCAAAACACACCGCCTTGGGGGTTCAGGTCGGTGGCCAGCAGTTCAACAGGGGTGGTGCTCATGTTCACGGTCCTCAAACCAAAGTCAGCCAGTGGGCGTATTTGGGGTTGCGGCCGTTGACGATGTCAAAGAACGCGGTCTGGATTTTTTCGGTGATCGGGCCGCGGCTGCCGACATAGCCGTCCTTGCCCAGCTCGATGCGGTCGAGTTCACGGATTGGCGTGACCTCGGCGGCGGTGCCGGTGAAGAAGGCTTCGTCGGCGATGTACACCTCGTCGCGGGTGATGCGCTTTTGCACGATTTCCAGGCCCAGATCCTTGGCGATGTGGAACACCGTGTTGCGGGTGATGCCGTTCAGGGCGCCTGCCGACAAGTCGGGGGTGTAGATCACACCGTCCTTGACGACAAAGATGTTTTCGCCAGCGCCTTCAGACACAAAGCCCGAGGTGTCCAGCAGCAAGGCTTCGTCGTAGCCCTCGTCGGTCACTTCCATGTTGGCCAGGATCGAGTTGGTGTAGTTGCTCACCGCTTTGGCCTGCGTCATGGTGATGTTGACGTGGTGGCGTGTGTAGCTGCTGGTCTTGACGCGGATGCCGCGCTTCATGCCTTCTTCGCCCAGGTAGGCGCCCCAGGTCCAGGCGGCCACCATCAAATGGATGGTGTTGCCCTTCGGGCTCACGCCCAGCTTTTTGTCGCCGATCCAGGTCAGGGGGCGGATGTAGCCGCTTTCCAGGTGGTTCTCTCGGACCACGGCGCGCTGGGCTTCCTTGACTTGGTCTTTGGTGAACGGAATGGCCATGCGCAGGATTTTGGCGCTGTTGAACAGGCGCTCGGTGTGCTCTTCGAGGCGAAAGATGGCGGTGCCTTGGCCGGTTTTGTAGGCGCGCACGCCTTCAAATGCGCCGCAGCCGTAGTGCAGGGTGTGGCTCAGGACGTGGATCTTGGCGTCGCGCCAATCGACCATCTGGCCATCCATCCAGATTTTGCCGTCACGGTCTGACATGGAGGGAATGACTACGCTCATGAAAGTGTCCTTTGAAGGGGGCTTGGAAAGGTAAAAAGCAATTTTAAGGTCTGGCGGCCCATGTGGCGAAAAAGACCTTCAGGGGTGTCTAGTTGGGCATTTCGTTGGGTGTCGCTTCGGCTTGGCTTTCAGGTTCGGGGCGTACCAGCGTCCATTCGGTCAGTTTGCCCCCCACAAAGGTGGCCGTGACGTGCGATTCGCTGGCATCGGTCCAGCGGTAAATCTCGGGTTGGGTGTCTTTGTCGGATTGCAGCGCGCCCAAAGACCGTGTCATGGCGATCACATGCATCAAGGTCGCGCCTTTTTGCAGCTTGGCGTTCAGCATCACGGCGCTGGCCACATGGCCGATGGGGCGGTGGGCGGCTTTTTTCAGGATGGTGACCATGCGCGTGAAGTGCAGCAGGATCCACATCACCACGCCGCCTACTGCCAGCGCAATGCCGGCCCATTGAAAGGCTTGCCAGGCCCCGATGGTGAAGACGACGATGGCCAAAGGGGCCAGTAGTTTGTTGAAATTCATGGGGGCAGATTGTGCCTTGAGGGCCTTTCAGTCCAGACCTCGCACCACCTGCATGGCTTCTTCGATGCGCTCGACCGGGTAGATGGTCAGGCCTGCAAAAGCTTTGTCGCTCTTTTTGGGCGCATTGGCTTTGGGCACCACCGCCACGGTGTAGCCCAGTTTGGCCGCCTCTTTCAGGCGGTCTTGCCCCCTTGGTGCGGGGCGGACCTCTCCGGCCAGACCCACTTCGCCAAAAGCGATGAAGCCTTTGGGCAGGGGCTTGCCGCGCAGGCTGCTGGTGATGGCCAGCATCACCGCCAGATCGGCCGCCGGCTCGCTGATGCGAACCCCCCCCACCGCGTTCACAAAAACGTCCTGGTCCATGCAGGCCACGCCCGCATGGCGGTGCAGCACCGCCAGCAGCATGGCCAGGCGGTCGCGGTCCAGCCCCACCGACAGCCGGCGCGGGCTGGGGCCGCCGCTGTCCACCAGGGCTTGAATTTCCACCAGCAAGGGGCGCGTGCCCTCCAGCGTCACCATCACGCAACTGCCCGGCACGGGTTCGCTGTGCTGGCTCAAAAAGATGGCGCTCGGGTTGCTCACGCCCTTCAGGCCTTTTTCGGTCATGGCAAAAACGCCGATTTCGTTGACGGCGCCAAAGCGGTTCTTGATGGCGCGGATCAACCTGAAGTTGGAATGCGTGTCGCCTTCAAAATAAAGCACCGTGTCGACCATGTGTTCCAGCACGCGGGGGCCGGCCAGGGCGCCTTCTTTGGTGACGTGACCGACCAGCACGATGGTGGTGCCGGTGGATTTGGCGGCGCGGGTCAGGTGGGCGGCACATTCGCGCACCTGCGCCACCGAACCCGGGGCCGAGGTGAGCTGGTCCGAGTAGACCGTCTGGATCGAGTCGATGATGGCAATGCCGGGTTTGCGTGCTTGCAGGGTGTGCAAAATCTTTTCCAGCTGGATCTCGGGCAACACCGGCACTTGCGAGTCGGGCATGCCAAGGCGCCGCGAGCGCATGGCCACTTGTGCGCCGCTTTCTTCGCCCGTCACATACAAGGTGCTCATGCCGCTGCGTTGCAGCGCATCCACCGCCTGCAGCAGCAAGGTGGATTTGCCGATGCCCGGGTCGCCGCCGATCAGCACCACACCGCCTTCGACCATGCCCCCGCCCAGCACCCGGTCGAGTTCGTCGATGCCGGTCGGGTGGCGGTCAAAGTCGGCTGCTTCGATGGCAGACAGTGGCAACACCTCGGAGGTGGGGGCCAGCGAGGCGTGCACCGAGCCAAAGCGGTTTTTGACCGCAGCGGGCTCGGTCGAGCCTTCGATCAGGGTGTTCCAGGCGTTGCAGCTGGGGCATTTGCCCATCCAGCGGGCGCTGGTGCCGCCGCATTCGGTGCAGGTGAAAATCGATTTGTCTTTGGCCATGGGGTGCAAGTGTGCCTGAGCGCTAGGCTCAAGCGGTGCGCCAAGCGTGTAAAAAGTTGTGCGTGATTTCAGTGGCCGACAGTGCTTGGCAACCACGCGCGTTCTGCCCCGCCCAGAGTGGCGAGAAATCGCTGCAGCCTTGGGCTTCGGCAGCGGCGCGCAGCGGCGCCATGTCGGCCGTGGCCAATGGAAAGGCCGGTGCCACAGGGTTCAATGGGCCTAACTCGCGCATCACGCGGTTGACGATGCCGCGGGCAGGACGACCCGTGAACAGCCGGGTCAGGGCGGTGCTCTGTGATGCATCAGATTGCAATGCGGCCCGGTGCAGCGCACTGGTGGTGGCCTCGTGGCTGCACAGATAAGCGGTACCGATTTGCACCGCGGTAGCGCCCAGTGCCCGTGCCGCCACCACGCCCGCAGCACTGGCGATGCCGCCTGCCGCAATGACGGGCAAATGGGTGGCCTGCACGATCTGTGGCAACAATGAGAAGGTGCCCATCTGGGTGGCCAAGTCATCGCTGAGAAACATGCCCCGATGGCCCCCGGCTTCCAGGCCCTGGGCAATGATGGCATCGACGCCGTGCGCCTCCAGCCAAAGCGCTTCAGGCACCGTCGTGGCCGATGACAGCACCACACTGCCCCAGCTTTTGACCCGTGCCATCAAGTCGGCCGACGGCAGTCCGAAGTGGAAACTGACCACTGCGGGGCGAAAGGCTTCCAGCACATCGGCCGTTTCGTGGTTGAAGGGCACGCGCGTGGCGCTGGTTGCGGCGGTTTCAGGGCTCAAGCCGAAGGATTTGTAATAAGGGGCCAGAGCTTTGCGCCAGGCGGCCAGGGCTTGTGCATCGGGTGCGGGGGGCGTGTGGCAAAAAAAGTTGACGTTGTAGGGACCTTGGGTGGCTTGCTGCAAGGCTTGCAGTTCGCGCTGCAGCTCGGTCGGGCTGAGCATGGCCGCAGGCAGAGAACCCAGCCCGCCAGCTTCGCACACGGCTGCAGCCAGCCGGTGGTTTTGCGACCCGGCCATTGGGGCTTGCACGACGCAAGGCAAGGTGTTCGGCAATCGGCTGAGTGCGTTCATGGTGCAGTCTTCATTGTTGAGGTCGCAGGGTCTGGATCAGCCGGACCAGATCAGCCGCCATTTTTTCTTTGGCCGAAGGATCAGAGCCTGTCCATGAGAAGGTGGTGTGGTCGGCGCCATAGGTCAGCATTTTTCGGTCGATGGGGCCCTGAAAAATGCCGTGTGCGGCATGGTCGTAAAACCAAATGTCGATGTCTGCGCCTTTCATTTTGAGGCGTTGCATCCAGTCGATCGGTTTTTCTGTGAGGTCTGTCGGGTGATCACGCCCATTGCAAAGTTGCGCGTTGCCTGGAGGTATTTCGCGGCTTGGTGGCCGGTTGACCCGGCAACTTTCCTGGCGCAGCCACATCCAGTCTTCTTGGTGTTTCCCGCCATAGTTGTCGAGTTTGCCAAAGATGAGCCGCACGGGCACAGCCACAGTGTCTGGCAGGCCGATGCCCATGCCGGGCAGGCCCTCTGGGACGACAGCCCGAACATGTTCCGGACTCACCACGCTGGCGAGGTTGGCGACGACCGCCGCCCCGTTTGAGACCCCTTGCAAAAAGATGGCACGGTTATCGATCTTGTCGCTCTGTGTCAAGGCCCATTCGTAAGCGCCTAGGGTGGCTTTGTAGATCATGCGTTGGCGTGATTCATTGGTCGCCTGTGAACCCCAGAAGGGGTAGCCTTGGTAAAAGCCATTCAGGTGGTAAGCGTCAAACACCAGTGTGGCGATGTCGTGTTTGTGCAGCGCTGCAGCCAAGTTGCGTTCGAGCATGCCCAATCCGCCCCCACCATGCGCGATGATGACCAGCGGTGGCTTTGTCGGTAATGGGCTGCCGTTCCAGCGGGAAGGCACTTTGAGCTGGACGGATTTGTGGCACGGGTCAAATGGTGCCAATGGCCCTTTGACAGTATGAAAACGGGGTCGGATTTGCACCAGCTCTGCGACGTTTTCTGGCGCAGGATGGCAGTCAGACGGGGTCTGTGCAGCACTGCACAGGCTGATCAGACCGAGGCATGCGGCCAAAGGCCAATTGGTCAGGCGTCGCGGGCGGGTCATGGGGTCTCCGGGGTTGAGGCATCTTATGAGAAAAGTCTTGCAGGGGGATACAGACCACAGTTGTTCAGTAAAAACCCGCATGTCAACTCGGGTGAATTCATTTAACATGTTAAATAAATGACCACCAAGCCTTCTTTTGTGCACCGCAACTTGCCTCGCCTCTTGCTTGAAGCCCGAGAGGCGGTGATGTTGCATACCCGACCCGCCTTGCGTGAGCATGGTCTGTCAGACCAGCAGTGGCGGGTGTTGCGGGTGTTGGGCGAACATGCCGATGAGCAAGGGGGCATCGAAACCGGGCGGGTGGCCCGTGAAGCCTATTTGCTCGGTCCCAGCCTGACGGGTGTGTTGGCCCGCATGGAACGCGATGGCTTGATTGAACGCCGGCGCTGCCCGCAAGACGCCCGCCGCAGCGTGGTGCGTGCCACGGCAGACGGGTTGGCCAAAGTGCAGGCCTTGTCGCAAACCATCGAAGCGCATTACGTTTGGATGGGGCAGCACTTGGGCAAGGCAAGTCTCACAGCCTTGTATGACTTGCTGGACAAAGTGATTGCGTTGGAAATACCCGATGCAGGTGCCACAGCACCGGCATCCGAGAACTCAGAGGAATAAGCGATGCAACCCCCGAATACGCCAACACGATCCTGGCAACCACAGGGCACGGTCTACGGCACCTTGCTCAACTTTCGCCGTGAATGGGACTTGTGGTCACCTCGAATGACGCAAGACCCGTACAAGGCTGCGCCCAAAGCACCTGTGCTGTACGTCAAGACGGCCAATACCTTCAGCCCCGTTGGGCATGACCTGTTGTTGCAAGATGGTGTGACCGAGGTGGACATTGGCGCCACGCTGGGGCTGGTCATCGGTGACGGCGGCCAAGTGGTCGGTGTCGCGCTGATGTGCGACTGGTCTGTGCCCCACACGAGCTATTACCGACCCCCCGTCAAGTTCCGTTGCCGCGATGCTTATCTGGCCTTGCCCGAGCAAGTCACAGCCTGCGCAGGTGTCGAGCCTTGGGAGGATTTGACAATCGACATTCGCCGCAATGGCGAGCGGGTGCAAACCCTTCAGATGGCTGAGTTGGTACGCCCCATGTCGCAACTGCTGGCCGATGTGGGCGAGTTCATGAGCTTGCAACCGGGCGATGTGCTGATGGTCGGTACCGACTGTCTGGAGGACGGCACACGCCCGCGCGCCAAAGCCGGTGACCACGTCGAAATCACTGCACCGGGTTTGTACCCTGTGTCGGTTCAAGTCGGAGCAGCGCCATGAAGCACGCACGCATCGCCTGGTCGGGCGCCATCCAGCAAGCCATCGAGTCCGATGGCCAGTTGATCATCACCCAAGGTCCGCACAAAGGTCGCCGTGTGGGGTTTGACGATGTCGTCTGGTTGCCGCCGCTGGCCCCTGTGCCGATGGCACGCACCGTGATCGCTCTGGGCTTGAACTACGCCGACCATGCCAAAGAGCTGGCCTTCAAGGCCCCCGAAGAACCGCTGGCTTTCATGAAGGGCGAGGCCGCCCTGATCGGCCACAAGGCCTTCACCCAGCGCCCTGCCGATGTGAAATACATGCACTACGAATGCGAACTGGCCGTGGTGATCGGACGCACGGCCCGCCACGTCAAAAAGTCCGACGCCTACGACCACGTGGCCGGCTACACCGTGGCCAACGACTACGCCATCCGCGACTACCTTGAAAACTGGTACCGACCCAACCTGCGCGTGAAAAACCGCGACACCTGCACACCCATAGGCCCCTGGCTGGTCGATGCCGCCGATGTGCCCAATCCCATGGCGCTCAAATTGCAGACCACCGTCAACGGCCAGATCACGCAAAGCGGCTCGACCGCCGACATGATTTTTGATGTGCCCACGCTGATCGAATACTTCAGCAGCTTCATGACGCTCAACCCCGGCGATTTGATATTGACCGGTACGCCCGACGGCATCGTCGACTGTCAGCCGGGCGACGTGATCGTCACCGAGATCGACGGCATCGGCGCCCTGATCAACACCATTGTGAAAGCACAGCCATGAAAATCGACCACCTGATCAACGGCCAGCGTGTCGCTGGCAGCGACTACTTCGAAACCCGCAACCCCGCCACGCAAGAGGTGCTGGCCGAAGTGGCTTCGGGGGGGCAGGCCGAGGTGAACGCCGCTGTGGCCGCCGCCAAAGCCGCCTTCCCAAAGTGGGCGGCCACACCCGCCACAGAGCGCGCCAAGATCATGCACAAGCTCGGTGACCTGATCGCCCAGCACGTGCCTGAAATTGCGGAGACCGAAACTCGGGACTGCGGCCAGACCATCAGCCAGACGGGTAAGCAGCTGGTGCCGCGTGCGGCCGACAACTTCCATTACTTTGCCGAGATGTGCACCCGCGTGGACGGCCACACCTACCCCACGCCCACGCACCTGAACTACACGCTGTTTCACCCGGTGGGCGTGTGCGCCCTGATCTCGCCGTGGAACGTGCCCTTCATGACCGCGACCTGGAAAGTCGCGCCATGCCTGGCCTTTGGCAACACCGCCGTGCTCAAGATGAGCGAGCTCTCCCCCTTGTCGGCAGCGCGGCTGGGTGAGCTGGCTTTGGAGGCCGGTGTGCCCGCAGGCGTGCTCAACCTGGTGCATGGCTACGGCAAGCAAGCGGGCGAGCCGCTGGTGTCACACCGCGATGTGCGCGCCATCAGCTTCACGGGATCTACCGCCACGGGCAACCACATCGTGCAAAGCGCGGGTTTGAAAAAGTTCAGCATGGAGCTCGGTGGCAAAAGCCCCTTTGTTATTTTTGAAGACGCCGACCTGGACCGCGCGCTCGATGCGGCCTTGTTCATGATCTTCAGCAACAACGGCGAACGGTGCACTGCGGGCAGCCGCATCCTGGTGCAGCAAAGCATCTATGCCGACTTTGCCGCCAAGTTCGCCGAGCGCGCCAAACGCATCACCGTGGGCGACCCGCTGGATGAAAAAACCACCGTCGGCCCCATGATCAGCCAGGCCCATCTGGCCAAGGTGCGCAGCTACATCGAGCTGGGCCCCAAAGAGGGCGCCACGCTGTTGTGCGGGGGGCTTGATCAGCCGTCTTATGCGGCCGCCTTGCCGGAGCATGTGCGCCATGGCAACTTCGTCTGGCCCACGGTGTTTGCCGACGTCGACAACCGCATGCGCATCGCCCAGGAAGAAATTTTCGGACCCGTGGCCTGTCTGATCCCCTTCAAGGACGAGGCCGATGCCATTCAGAAGGCCAACGACATTGAATACGGCCTGTCCAGCTATGTGTGGACCGAAAACATCGGCCGCGCGCACCGCGTGGCCGCCGCCGTCGAGGCGGGCATGTGCTTCGTCAACAGCCAGAACGTGCGCGACCTGCGCCAGCCTTTCGGCGGCACCAAGGCCAGCGGTACGGGGCGCGAAGGCGGCACCTGGAGCTACGAAGTGTTTTGCGAACCCAAAAACGTGGCGGTGTCGATGGGCAGCCACCACATACCGCACTGGGGAGTTTGACCATGGGACAACTTGCACTCGCCGCCAAGATCACCCACGTACCGAGCATGTACTTGAGTGAGATTCCGGGACCACGTTTTGGCACCCGCCAAAGCGCGATCGATGGCCACCTTGAAATCAGCCGCCGTTGCCGCGCCATGGGCGTGGACACGCTGGTGGTGTTTGACACGCACTGGCTGGTCAACGCGGGTTACCACATCAACTGCGGACCGCATTTCAAGGGCGTCTACACCAGCAACGAGTTGCCGCACTTCATCAGCAACATGCCATTCGAGTCGCCGGGAAATCCGGCCTTGGGCCATTTGCTGGCCCAGGTGTGCAACGAACACGGCGTGGAAACCCTGGCGCACGATGCCACCACTTTGCAGCCCGAATACGGCACGCTGGTGCCCCTGCGCTACATGAACGAAGACCAGCACTTCAAGGTGGTGTCGGTGTCGGCGCTGTGCACCTCGCATTACCTCAACGACAGCGCCCGACTGGGTTGGGCCATGCGCCGCGCGGTGGAACAGCATTACGACGGCAAGGTGGCTTTTTTGGCCAGCGGCTCACTCAGCCACCGCTTTGCCCAAAACGGCCTGGCCCCCGAATTTGCCCACAAGATCTGGAGCCCTTTTCTGGAAAAGCTGGACGAGCAGGTGCTGCGCATGTGGGACAACCGCGAGTGGACAGCCTTTTGCGAGATGCTGCCCGAGTACGCCAGCAAGGGCCACGGCGAGGGCTTCATGCACGACACCGCCATGTTGTTGGGCGCTTTGGGCTGGACCGGCTATGACGGCGGGGTGGACATCGTCACGCCGTACTTCGGTGCATCGGGCACAGGCCAGCTGAATGCGATTTTTGAAGTCACACCGCAAAGCGGCCAGCACATTCCGGCGGCGCAGGCCAGCAGCGCGCAGGCCTACACCCCCGTCAGCACGAGGCTTTGACCATGCCGCATCTTGTGATTCTTTACACCGCTCAGCTGGACGCTGAATTGAACATGACCACCTTGTGCCGCCAGATGGCCGATGCCATGTGCCGCGTGAACGACGAGGACGGCAAGCCCGTCTTTCCCACGGGCGGTGTCCGTGTGCTGGCTTATCCTGCGGCGCATTACGCCGTGGCCGATGGGGGTGCTGCGGGACGCGCAGCGGGCCAGTTCGACGAGAACCCCCATGGGGGTTCGGGCGATTACGCTTTCGTGTACCTGAACGTGCGCATGGGCCGAGGCCGCAGCGAGGCCACGCAGCAACGTGCGGGCGACACACTGACCGAGGTCGCCAAGGCTTTTTTTGCCCCCGCCATGGCCCGGCGTCACATCGGCATCACGCTGCAAATCGATGTGGGCCCGGAAGTGTTTGACGCCAAGTACAGCAACATCCACCCGCTTTTCAACAAGGCCTGAGTTATGTCCGTGTTCACCGAAGACCAGATCCAGCAGCTCGCCCACGAGCTCAACCAGTCTGAAAAATCGCGCGTGCAGATCATGCATTTTTCAGGGCGTTTTGCGGGCATGACGATCGAAGACGGTTACCGCATCAACCGCGCCTGGATGCAGATCAAATTGGCCGAGGGGCGCAGCCTGATCGGCCACAAGATTGGGCTGACCAGCCGCGCCATGCAGGTCTCCAGCCAGATCGATGAGCCCGACTACGGCACGCTGCTCGATGACATGCGTTACGACTGCACGCCAGGGCAGGTGCTGGACATTCCTTTCACCCACTTCATCGCGCCGCGTGTCGAGGTCGAGCTGGCCTTTGTGCTCAAGCAAGAATTGCGCGGTCCTCATGTGACCGTGCAGCAGGTGCTGGAAGCCACCGACTACGTGACCCCCGCGGTCGAGATCATCGATGCGCGCATTGAACAGTTCGACCGCCACACCAAGCTGATGCGCAAGGTGTACGACACCATCAGCGACAACGCCGCCAATGCGGGCATCGTGCTGGGCGCTAAACGGGTCGATCCGCACACCACCGACTTGCCCTGGTGCGGCGCCATCTTGCGACAAAACGGGGTGGTCGAAGAAACCGGACTGGCCGCTGGCGTGCAGGGGCACCCGGCAGTCGGCATCGCCTGGCTGGCCAACAAACTCGCACCCTGGGGCGAGCACCTGCAGGCGGGCGAGATCGTGTTGGCGGGCTCGTTCACCAAACCAGCACCCGCTAAAGTGGGGGATGTGTTCGATGTGGACTACGGGCCATTGGGCAAGCTGGAGTTTCGGTTTGTTTGATGCCTTGTCTTTGCCGTGCACGAGCGGGAAGCTGTCGGTGCCGGGCTGGCGGCCCGGGCTCAGAGGCGCTTCGCTTGGCCACATCGCCCAGACCGCCACCCCGACACCGACAGCCTGCAAGCCATACTGCCCTTAAAGAAAGAGGAACCTACACATGAACACCCCTGTGAACCTGTTCAAGCAAGCCC
>CAIZSE010000103.1 GCA_903935585.1 uncultured Burkholderiales bacterium
CGACGGCGAGCGCACATTGGCGCCCAGTTGCTGCCGCAGCCCCAGCCAAGGCATGCAGGTGCAAACCGACAGCCCGCGTGCCCTCAAAAGCCAGAAGATGGTGCTGGAAATGCTGCTGGCCGATTTGCCCGAGCAAGGCTTCAAATGGCTCGACGACCGCGCGCAAGCGCCGCATGGCGAGTTGAGCCAATGGGCAGAACACCACGGCGTCGACGTGCGCCCGTCTTTGGCTGGTTTGCGCCGTGAGGCTGTGCCCGCAGATTTGTCTCACCCGGCCATGGCCGTCAACCTGGACGCCTGTATCCAGTGCAACCGCTGCCAACGCGCTTGCCGAGACCTGCAGGTCAATGACGTGATTGGCTTGGCTTTTCGGGGCGCACACACACAAGTGGTGTTCGACCTGGCCGACCCGATGGGTGGCAGCAGTTGTGTGGGCTGCGGCGAATGCGTGCAGGCCTGTCCCACCGGGGCGCTCATGCCCAAGAGCCACATCGGCCCGCAACAGGTCGACCGTGAGGTCGACTCCGTCTGTCCGTTTTGCGGCGTGGGATGTCTGGTCACGTACCAGGTCAAGGATGAAAAAATCATCAGCGTCAAAGGCCGTGAAGGCCCGGCCAACGAAGGGCGTTTGTGCGTCAAGGGCCGATTCGGCATGGACTACATCCACAGCCCTGACCGCATCACGAAGCCGCTGATCCGCAAGGCGGGCGTAGCCAAAGACCTCAGCCTCATCGATGGCTACACCGACTGGCGTGAGGTGTTTCGCGAAGCCACATGGGAAGAAGCCCTGGCGTTGGCAACCCAACCACTGAATGCGCTGCGTGAGCAATACGGGCCCAAATCGCTCGCCGGTTTTGGCTCTGCCAAAGGCAGCAACGAAGAGGCTTATCTTTTCCAGAAACTGGTGCGAACCGGCTTTGGCAGCAACAACGTGGACCACTGCACCCGCCTGTGCCATGCATCGAGCGTGGCGGCTTTGCTGGAAGGCGTTGGCTCGGGTGCGGTCAGCAACCCTGTGCGCGATGTCGAGCACTCGGACCTCATCCTTGTCATTGGCTCCAACCCCACGTCCAATCACCCGGTGGCCGCCACCTGGATGAAGAACGCAGCCCAACGCGGCACCCGCATCGTGCTGGCCGACCCGCGCATCACCGACCTTGGCCGCCATGCCTGGCGCACGCTGCCCTTCAAGGCCGACACCGATGTGGCCCTGCTCAATGCGATGTTGAACGTCATCGTCGAAGAAAATTTGTGCGACGAAAAGTTCTTGAGCGAACGTGCCGACAACGTGGCCGAACTCAAGGCCCATGTGCGTGACTTCACGCCTGAAGCCATGAGCGCTGTCTGCGGCATCCCCGCCGAGACCATCCGCGAAGTGGCACGCGCCTATGCCAAGTCCAAGGCCGCCATGATCTTGTGGGGCATGGGCATCAGCCAGCATGTGCACGGCACCGACAACGTGCGTTGCCTGATCGCGCTGGCCAGCATCACCGGCCAGATCGGCCGCCCCGGCACCGGCTTGCACCCCTTGCGTGGGCAGAACAATGTGCAAGGCGCGAGCGACGCAGGCCTGATCCCGATGATGTACCCCAACTACCAGCGGGTGAGCGACAAGACGGCGCACGACTGGTTCGAGAAATTTTGGGAGACGACACTCGACGACCAGCCCGGCTACACCGTGGTCGAAATCATGCACAAGGCGCTGGCACCTGACAGCGACCCGCACAAGGTGCGTGGGATGTACATCATGGGTGAGAACCCGGCCATGAGCGACCCCGACCTGAACCATGCCCGCCACGCGCTGGCCAGCCTTGCACACCTGGTGGTGCAAGACATCTTCTTGACCGAAACGGCCTGGCTGGCCGATGTGGTGCTGCCTGCCAGTGCCTGGCCCGAGAAAACCGGCACCGTCAGCAACACCGACCGCACGGTGCAGATGGGGCGACAGGCCCTGCTGCCGCCGGGCGATGCCAAACCCGACCTGTGGATCATTCAGCAGATCGCTCAGCGCATGGGCCTGAACTGGGCGTATGCGGGGGCGCATGAAGGTGTGGCCGCCGTGTACGAAGAAATGCGCCAGGCGATGGCCCCTGTCATTGGCGGCATCGACTGGGCGCGCCTGAACGCAGGCTCGGTCACCTACCCTTGTGTCAGTGCCGACGACCCGGGCCAAGCCATCGTGTTCCACGACCACTTTCCCACCAAAGATGGCCGTGTCTGGCTGGTTCCGGTGAATCTGATTGCAGCCAACGAGCAACCCGATGCCGAGTACCCCATGGTGCTCATCACCGGGCGGCAACTGGAGCACTGGCACACCGGCAGCATGACACGCCGCGCCAGCGTGCTCGATGCGTTGGAGCCTGCAGCCACGGCTTCGATGTGTGCTGCAGACATGTCGCGTTTGAATCTAAAACCCGGGCAACGCATTCGTCTGTCTTCGCGCCGCGGTGCGCTGGAGCTGTCGCTGCGTCAGGACGAAGGCACACCCGCGGGCACCGTGTTCATGCCCTTTGCTTATGTCGAGGCAGCGGCGAACGAGCTGACAAACTCAGCGCTTGATCCTTTTGGCAAGATCCCTGAATTCAAGTTTTGTGCAGTCCGGGTAGAGGCTGCCTTGGCCGACTCGCTCGCGGTTTGACGCCTGCCCAATGCGTTGCCAGTGACTTGAAATCCGGGCATTCCCCACACCAGTTCTGACATGAACGGGGTCCATGGCACTGCCCATACCGGGTCGTGTCATCCGGCGGTCATTGGGATTGCTGGAGCGCGACGTGGCAAGGTGCGTTATTCTTGTTGCGCCTGTCGTTTCAAGAAGACGTGCTGGCATCTCGCCTTTTCATTTCTCCAGGAGCTTGCTGTCCATGTCTTCACGTCCACAAATCGATGTGGCTGTCCTGATGCGCCGAGAGGCCGTGCAAGGGCCCATGGCACGCTGGCAAGCCTGGCGCTGGGTGCTGGCTGACGTGGTGCCTCATGAGACTGGTTTTGGCACTGCTGCGCGCAACTTGCGCCAGACCGAGACCGAGCAACTTTGGTTGCACCCTGCTTGGGTGGTGACACTTTTCAGCGACGATGCCGAAGGCTATTGGCTCAACGCCACCTCGCCCACGCCGTGCTACTTCGTGATGTGGCGACTCATCGACGCCCAAGATGGGGGTGAGCCTATGGCCGTTCCGCAGGCGGTGAGCTTGAGCTACCACGATGCAGGCCGGTGGCTCGATGCGCAAGAAACCGTGGAAACCATTGCTGCCCCCGCTGAAGTGGTCGCCTGGATGCAAGCGTTTGCAGCGCAGCACTTTGTGCCTGAAGAGAAAAAGCGCCAGCGTCCTCAGAGCTTCCAGCGCCTGACCGATCGTTTCGGGCAACCGGTCTCGGTCAGCACCGACAGCAAACGCAAGGGTGCAAGGCCCGGGCCATGAGCGACGATTTTTTCAGCCGTTGGTCGCGCCGCAAACAAGGCCTTGAAAAAGGCGAGGTGCCTCAGCCCGATCCTGTTGTGCCCCAAGCACCCGGTGTGCACGCTGGGGTCAATGCTACAGCGCAGCCTTCTGCCAGTCCATCGGCAACCGCCTTGCGCAAGACCGATTCGCATCCAGTCACATCACCTGCCGATGGCCAGCAGCAGCCCCCCTTGCCCACCCTGGAGGATGTGCAGAGCCTGACCCCCAACTCGGATTTTCAGACCTTCATGCGCGAAGGCGTGCCCGGCGAGGTGCGCAACGCGGCCATGAAGAAACTCTTCACCGACCCTCACTTCAATGTGATGGACGGCCTGGACATTTACATTGGCGACTACAACACGCCAGACCCCTTGCCAGCAGGCATGCTCGAGAAAATGGTGGGCGCCGAGTTGTTGAACCTGTTCCCCAAAAAACCCAAAAACATGCCGATCCAGACGTCCGGGGCCGACACTCAGGAAAACCCTGATCAAAGTCCCGACGCAGTAGAAGGCTCGCCAGTTGTGGCACAGTCGCCGCAATCACAGCCCCCATCTGCATTGCAGGCCACACCGGCGCCGCAGGCATCCGTACCGACTGAACATGACCACTCTGATTTGCAATTGCAACCAAACCATGCCCCTGCAGGCCCAGGCCCTGGGCAAAGCACTGGGTGAAGACTTAACGCTGCACACCACCTTGTGTCGCCGGGAAGCCGGGCACTTTCAAAAAGCAGTGAAGACCGGTGAGACCGTGGTGGTGGCTTGCACGCAGGAAAAGCGCCTGTTTTCAGAGCTGGCCGAGCAGACCGAGGGGGCCATCTCGCCGATCCGCTTCGTCAACATCCGCGAAACCGGCGGTTGGGGCCGTGAGGCCGAACACGCCACGCCCAAAATGGCCGCCTTGCTGGCCGCAGCCCGTCTGCCCGAACCCGAGCCCGTGCCCACGGTCACCTACAAAAGTTCGGGCCGGGTTTTGATCATGGGCGCGCTGGATGCTGCCGAACGCGCCGCCAGCTTTTTGTCCGACGCGATGCAGGTCACCATTTGGTCCGAAGGGGCGGGCAAGGCCGGTGGCAGCCAGGAGCGGCGCTTTCCGGTGGTGGCGGGGCGCTTGCAAAGCCTGACAGGTTGGCTCGGGGCGTTTGATGTCTCATGGGACGCCAGCAACCCGATTGACCTGGATTTGTGTACCCGCTGCAATGCCTGTGTCGCAGCTTGCCCCGAGCAGGCCATTGGCCTCGATTACCAGGTGGATTTGTTGCGCTGCACTTCGCACCGCGATTGCGTCAAGGTGTGCGAGGCCGCTGGCGCCATCGACTTCAGCCGCGAAGCCCGCCCGCAAACCGAGCGCTTTGATGTGGTGCTGGACCTGCGCAATGACAAAGCCTCACCCACTTTCAGTTCGCACGCCTTGCCCCAAGGCTATTTCCGCTGGGATGGGCAAGACCTGCAAACTTTGCTCAAGGTGCGAGAGTTGGTGGGCGAATTTGAAAAACCCCGTTTCTTTGCCTACAAGCAAAAACTGTGTGCCCACAGCCGCAACGAGCAGGTGGGCTGCAATGCCTGTGTGGACATTTGTTCGGCAGAGGCCATCCGCTCTGACAAAAGCCGCCAGCAAATCGTGGTCAACCCCAACCTGTGTGTGGGCTGCGGTGCCTGCACCACGGTTTGCCCCACGGGCGCCTTGACCTACGCCTACCCGCGCCCGGCCGAGCAGGGCGCCAAAATCCGCAGCCTGCTCACCGCCTACCAGGCGGCAGGCGGTCGCGATGCCGCGCTGCTGCTGCACAGCCAAGACAAAGGCCAAGCCCTGATCGACGAACTGGGCCGGGGTGCGCAGCTCAAAGTCATGCAGGGCGTACCCGCCCGTGTGATGCCTGTGGCCTTGTGGCACACGGCCAGCGTGGGCCTGGAACTCTGGTTGTCGGCCGTTGCTTACGGCGCTCGCCAGGTCATGGTGCTGCTCACCGACGAAGAGGCGCCGCAATACCGCGCCGCCCTCATGGACCAGATGGCCGTGGCCCAAAGCTTGCTGAACGGCTTGGGTTACACCGGTGTGCATTTCCAATTGATCGAGGCCAAAAACCCCGCATCGCTCGATGCCGATTTGCAGCGCCTGGCCGCCCGTGGTCTCAAGGCTTCTGCCATGCCTATGGGGCCGGTCGCGGCGGCCCGCCATGCCGTGCAAGCTGAAAAGCGCAGCAACCTCGAGCTGGTGCTGGACCACCTGATGGCCCAGTCGCCTGTGATGGCGAAAGATGAACAGACGCGGCCCAAGGCGCTTGATTTGCCCGCTTTGGGTTCACCCTTGGGCACCATCGTGGTCGATGGTGGCAAGTGCACCTTGTGCATGAGTTGTGTGGGGGCTTGCCCCTCTTCGGCCCTGCAAGACAATCCGCTGCAGCCCGAGATCCGCTTCATCGAAAAAAATTGTGTGCAATGCGGCCTGTGTGCCAAGACCTGCCCGGAAGACGCCATCACGCTGCAATCACGCCTGTCACTTGTGCCTGAGCGGCAGCAGTCCCGGGTACTGCACGGCAGCCCGCCCTATGCCTGCATACGCTGCAGCAAACCCTTTGGCACACTCAAGGGCATTGAGATCATGCTGGGCCGCCTTGCGGGGCACAGCATGTTTCAGGGAGCTGCTCTTGAGCGCCTGAAGATGTGTGGTGACTGCCGCGTTGTCGACATGTTCACCGATGAAAACCAGGTCCGCATCACGGGCGATAAGCCGGCCAAACCCCAATAAGCGACCCACCATGAGCCAAGACCTGAACCTTTCCGCCAGCAGCCGTGCGCTGGACGAAGAAACCGCCCGTGCTGAGGTCTATGGTCTGCTGTCGCAGCTGTATTACCAGGCGCCTGACGATGCGCTTTTGGGCCAGTTGCAAGTGGCCGTGACCGAGGCGCCCGATGCGGGCGGATTTCTGGAAGAACCGTGGCGAGAGTTGGTGGCTTGCGCCCGCAGCTTGACCCAGGTTCAGATTGCGGCCGAATTCAACAGCTTGTTTGGTGGCGTGGGCAAGCCCGAGGTGTATTTGTTTGGTTCTCACTACCTGAGTGGGTTTTTGAACGAAAAACCCCTGGTGCGCTTGCGTGACGACCTGGCAGAACTGGGCCTGGCCCGCAGCGACGGGATGCCCGAAACCGAAGACCATGTGGCCTATGTCTTTGAGGTCATGCGGTATTTGATTGCAGGCGACGATGTGTCCGTCTCCAACCTGACCCGCCAGCAGGCCTTTTTTACCCAGCATGTCCAATCCTGGTTGCCCGCCCTGTGCCAAGTGCTGCAAGACCAGCCCCGGGCTGTTTTTTATGCGCGGGTGGCCGCTTTCACCGAAGCCTTCATCAGTGTGGAGTCGCAAGGATTTGACCTGGTCGCATGATTGAAAATTTTTGCGTTTCAAAGTGAAAAAAATGTCGAACAGGACTCGGGTTTTCACTTAGCCTCACAGAGGGAGGCAATCGCATAATGATTGACCAAGCGGTACATTTTTACGCTTGCAAGTTCAACAACGATTGGAGATTCACTTTGTCAGACAACAAAACCCCACGCCGTCGTCACCTTCTCAAAGGCGCAGCCTTGGCCGCTGGTGCCATCTCTGCCCCCATGATCGCCAAGGCCCAAACCGGCCCGATCTCCATGCGTTGGCAGAGCACTTGGCCTGCCAAAGACATTTTCCATGAGTACGCTCTGGATTACGCCAAAAAAGTCAACGACATGACCGGTGGCGACCTGAAGATCGAAGTCTTGCCCGCCGGTGCCGTGGTGCCTGCATTTGGCTTGCTCGAAGCCGTCTCCAAAGGCACGCTGGACGGCGGTCATGGCGTGTTGGGCTACCACTATGGCAAGCAAAACGCTTTGGCTTTGTGGAATTCTGGTCCTGCTTTCGGCATGGACGCCAACATGATCCTGTCATGGCACAAGTACGGCGGTGGTGCCGAATTGCTGGCCAAGTTGTACGCTTCCATTGGCGGCAACGTGCAGTCTTTCCTGTACGGCCCCATGTCCACCCAACCGCTGGGCTGGTTCAAAAAGCCGATCACCAAGTCGACCGATTTCAAGGGTTTGAAGTTCCGTACCAACGGTTTGGCCATTGACCTGTTCACCGCCATGGGCGCTGCCGTGAACGCCTTGCCAGGCGGCGAAATCGTGCCTGCGATGGACCGTGGCCTGCTGGATGGTGCCGAGTTCAACAACGCCACTTCTGACCGTATTTTGGGCTTCCCGGACGTCTCCAAGGTTTGCATGCTGCAAAGCTACCACCAGAGCGCCGAGACTTTCGAGATCATGTTCAACAAGACCAAGTACGATGCCTTGCCTGCGAAGATGAAAGCGGTCATTGCAGGCGCTACGGAAGCCGCATCTGCCGACATGTCCTGGAAAGCCATTGACCGTTACTCCAAGGACTACATCGAGTTGCAGACCAAGGACAAGGTCAAGTTCTACAAGACACCGGATGCCATTCTGCAAGACCAACTCAAGATTTGGACTGAAATTCTTGTAAAGAAATCTGCCGAAAATCCCTTGTTCAAGGAAATCGTCGAGTCTCAAAAAGCTTTTGCAGCCCGCGCTGTGAAGTGGGACCAGGACACCAACATCAGCCGTCGCATGGCGGTGAACCACTTCTTCGGAGCCAAAGCCGCTGCACCGAAAAAAGGTTGATTTTTTAACCGATCCAATCAGCCATCCAGACCTTCTGGATGGCTGATTCATTTACGCGATACCCTTATGCAAAACCTCTTGCTTTTCATTGACAAAATCAGCACATGGGTTGGCCAGTTTTTTTCCTGGCTGATCGTGGCGCTGACTTTTTTGATTTCGTGGGAAGTATTTTCCCGCTATGTGCTCGACAACCCCCACCCCTGGGCGTTTGACGTGATGAGCATGATGTACGGCTCGCTCTTCATGATGGCGGGTGCCTACACCTTGTCCAAGAACGGTCATGTGCGTGGGGATGTGCTTTATGGCTTTTTCCCGCCGCGTTTACAAGCTTGGCTGGATCTGACGCTCTACATTGTGTTTTTCATCCCCGGCGTGGTGGCTTTGGCCTATGCTGGCTACGGTTTTGCGGCCGAATCCTGGGCCATCAACGAGCATTCCAACATCACGGCCAACGGGCCACCGGTTTATCCGTTCAAAACCATCTTGCCCATTGCCGGAGCCTTTTTGCTGGCTCAGGGCCTGGTTGAAATCGTGCGATGCATTGTCTGCATCCAGCAAGGCGAGTGGCCCAAGCGCGGTGATGACGTGGACGAGGTAGATGTCGAAAAACTCAAAGAAATGGTCAACGTCAAGGACGAAGACATTGCCAAGCTCGATGCATTGGTGATTGGCAAGGGAACTCACAAATGAAAAAAGAAGTCTGGTTTGGCCTGACGATCATGGCCTTGGTCGTGCTGTCGGCCTTTGTTTTGTTGCCCGCACCTTCCGAGATGAGCAATGGCCATCTGGGCTTGCTGATGCTGGCCTTGGTGGTGGTGGCGATCATGTTGGGTTTTCCGACCGCGTTCACCCTGATGGGCATGGGCATGATCTTCGCCTGGATCGCCTACCGAAGCCAAAACCCCGATCTGGCGATTCAGCAAACCCTGGACCTGATGGTTCAGCGCGCGTACTCGGTCATGTCCAACGACGTGCTGATCTCGATCCCGTTGTTTGTGTTCATGGGCTACCTCATTGAGCGTGCCAACCTGATCGAAAAACTGTTCAAGAGCATGCACCTGGCCATGGCCCGTGTGCCCGGCTCCCTGGCGGTGGCCACCATCGTGACCTGCGCCATTTTTGCCACCGCCACCGGCATCGTGGGTGCGGTGGTCACGCTCATGGGCTTGCTGGCCTTGCCCGCCATGCTGCGCGCCGGCTACAGCGTGCAGCTGTCGGCTGGGGCCATCACCGCTGGTGGTTGCTTGGGCATTTTGATCCCGCCTTCGGTCATGTTGATCGTGTATGGCGCCACTGCCGGTGTGTCGGTGGTCAAGTTGTATGCGGGTGCATTTTTCCCCGGCATCATGCTGGCCACCTTGTACGTCATTTACGTGGTGGTGCTTGCCAAAATCAAGCCCCACTTGGCACCGCCCATGTCGGCTGAAGACCGCATCGTGCCTTTGCCTGCCTTTGCGCAAGTGGTCTCCAAAGACATCAGCAACAACGTGTTGCCTGGTTTGATCGGTGCCCTCAAAGGCAAGCGCAATGCGGCTGTGCCCATGCGCGATTTGCTCAACCACTTGGCGATTGCCCTGCTGCCTGTTTTGGCGGTGGCTGCGATCATGGGCACCATTTACCTCAAGGTCACTGCCCCATTGCCTCCCGAGGTGGTGGAAGGTGTGGTGGCCATGGGTGGGGAGTTGGCTGATTCAGCAGACACAGAGGAAGAAGCTGGAAGCGTGAGTGGCCTCGCTGAGCCCGAAGCCGATGGCTTGCAAACGCCTCCCGGTTCGGGTGAGACGGCCAAGGCCGCCTCCGATGCGGTGACCGCTGAGCCAGCCAAAGAACAAGCGCCTGCTGTAGCCAGCGCCGTTGCCGAAGCCCCTGTGGCCGACGCAGAGCGTCAGCCTGCCCCAACTTCCTTTTGGGTAGGGTTGGCCAGTTGCGCTGTGGCCCTGGCCCTCTTCTATGCCTACTTCAGCTTTGCACGGCTTGAGATCTTCAAGATGCTGCTGGGTTCATTTTTCCCGCTGGCCCTGATGATCCTGGCGGTGCTCGGCACCATCGTGTTTGGTTTGGCCACACCGACCGAGGCGGCGGCCATGGGTTCGTTGGGAGGCTTGTTGCTGGCAGCCGCTTACAGGCGGCTCAACTACGTGGTGCTGCGCGAGTCGGTTTACCTGACCGCCAAAACCAGTGCCATGGTGTGTTGGCTTTTTGTGGGCTCGAGCATTTTCTCGGCGGCGTTCGCGCTGTTGGGCGGGCAGGAGATCATCAACACCTGGGTGCTGGGCATGGACCTGACACCGGTGCAGTTCATGATCCTGGCGCAAGTGGTTATTTTCTTGCTGGGCTGGCCATTGGAGTGGACCGAGATCATCGTGATTTTCATGCCGATCTTCATTCCTTTGTTGCCGCACTTTGGCATCGACCCGCTGTTCTTCGGCTTGTTGGTGGCCTTGAATCTGCAGACCGCTTTCCTGAGCCCACCTGTCGCCATGGCCGCTTTCTACCTCAAGGGGGTCAGCCCACCGCATGTGACGCTGAACCAGATCTTTGCAGGCATGTTGCCGTTCATGGCGATCCAGGTTCTGGCGATTGTGTTGCTCTACATGTTCCCGGCGATTGGCTTGTGGCTGCCTAGCGTTCTCTATAAATAGAACACCTGGGTAGGCCCAACACGCACAGCGCATTGTTTCTGTGTGTGTTGGGCTTTTTGCTGATATTTTGAATCCTTTAGAAGTCACGCGCTGGACCCTGATCATGTCGAACTAAGGGTTTTCCGCTTGAGGTGAATCCTTCGAGCCGGTACCATGGCCTATGCAGCGCGTTGCCTAAGGTGGCGATTTGCTTGTGAATCACTTAATGGAGTCTTTGATGTCTTCCAAAACAACTTCCCTTTCGCGTCGTGGCCTGTTTTCGGGTGCTGCCACCGTGGGTGCTGTGGCCGCAGTCACCGCTGCGCTGCCCGGTGTGGTCAAGTCGACTGCGCCCACCACCGCAGCCTTGCCCAAACCCACGCGGGGTGGTGGGTACACCTTGAGCGAGCACGTCCAGCAGTATTACAAGACCACCCGCGTCTGATCCTGCTTCTGTTTTCATCCCTTTTCATTCCTCCCAACTGGAGCCCTCCATGTTGCTGACCAAAAAACAAACCGGCACTGCCGGCGCTGCATCCTCCCCGTTCATCCACAGCTTGCGCCGTGGTTTGTCGCAGGCTTTGCCCACATTGGACCGCCGCAGTTTTCTGCGTCGTTCGGGTTTGGGCGTTGGCGTCGGCTTGGCTGCATCCCAGCTGAGCCTGGTGCAAAAAGCCCAGGCAGCCACTGGCTTGGCCAACATCGGTGCGGGCAAGGTCGAAGTCAAACGCACGGTGTGCACCCACTGCTCGGTGGGTTGCGCGGTCGATGCGGTGGTCGAGAATGGTGTCTGGGTGCGCCAGGAGGCGGTCTTTGATTCGCCCATCAACCTGGGTGCGCATTGCGCCAAAGGTGCGGCGCTGCGTGAACACGGTCACGGCGAATACCGCCTGCGCTACCCCATGAAACTGGTCAAAGGCAAATACGAGCGCATCAGCTGGGACACGGCCTTGACCGAAATCAGCGCCAAGATGCTCGAGTTGCGCAAAGCCAGTGGCCCCGACAGCGTTTACTACATTGGCTCTTCCAAGCACAACAACGAGCAGGCTTATTTGCTGCGCAAGTTTGTCAGCTTCTGGGGCACCAACAACTGCGACCACCAGGCCCGCATTTGCCACTCCACCACGGTGGCTGGTGTGGCCAACACCTGGGGTTATGGCGCCATGACCAACTCGTACAACGACATGCAAAACAGCAAGGTCGCTTTGTACATCGGCTCTAATGCGGCCGAAGCCCACCCCGTGTCCATGCTGCACATGCTGCATGCCAAGGAAAACGGTTGCAAGATGATCGTGGTTGATCCGCGCTTCACCCGCACTGCGGCCAAGGCTGACGAATTCGTGCGCATTCGCTCGGGCACAGACATTCCGTTCTTGTTCGGCTTGCTGTATCACATCTTCAAAAATGGCTGGGAAGACAAAAAATACATCAACGACCGTGTGTATGGCATGGAAGCCGTCAAGGCCGACGTGCTGGCCAAGTGGACACCCGACAAGGTCGAGGAAGCCTGCGGCGTCAAAGAAGACCAGATGTTCAAGGTCGCCAAAATGCTGCACGACCACAACCCCGGCACCATTGTTTGGTGCATGGGCCAGACCCAGCACACCATTGGCAATGCCATGGTGCGTGCCTCTTGCATCTTGCAACTGGCCTTGGGCAACGTCGGCAAGACCGGCGGCGGTACCAATATTTTCCGTGGCCATGACAACGTCCAAGGCGCCACCGATGTGGGCCCCAACCCCGACTCTCTGCCCGGTTACTACGGCCTGGCCGAAGGCTCCTGGAAGCATTTCGCCAACACTTGGGGTGTGGATTTCGAGTGGATCAAGAAGCAATTCGCCAGCCCCGCCATGATGGGCAAGAACGGCATCACCGTGTCCCGCTGGATCGACGGTGTGCTCGAGAACAACGAGTTGATCGACCAGGACAGCAACCTGCGCGGTGTCTTTTATTGGGGCCA
>CAIZSE010000104.1 GCA_903935585.1 uncultured Burkholderiales bacterium
AGCGGCCAAAGAAATCGCCAGCAAACCGCCCGTGGCCATCTGGGGCACCAAGCAAGTGCTGCACTACGCCCGCGACCACAGCACCGAAGACAGCCTGCGCCACATGGGCTGGCTGCAAGGCGCGATCTGGAGCAACGCCAACGTGCGCGAAGCCATCAGCGCCATGCAGCAAAAACGTGAAGCGAATTACGCGCCGCTGCCAGCGCTCAAGGGGTTTCGGGAATTTGGGTGATCTAATAGACCACGAATTCGCTACTTATTGCTCATTGAACATGGTCATCAAATTCCCGTGGGAGTTAAAGTATGCCTTGCAATAAAACTGGGAATTTGTGACCATGAAATTTGAGTGGGACCAGACCAAAGCTGCAAGCAACGTCAAAAAACATAACGTCAGTTTTGATGAGGCTGCGTCGGTGTTTCTTGATGAATTGGCCGTTTCAGGTACCGATCCTGATCATTCGATAGGCGAGTCCCGTTACATCACTTTTGGCGCATCGAGTTTGGGTCGCTTACTCGCTGTCTCACACGCATACCGCTTAAGCTCTATTCGAATCATCAGTGCACGACGGGTCACCCGTTCTGAAAGGAAAATTTATGAAGAAAGTTGAACCTGAAATGCGGTCAGAATATAAGGGCTCTGACTTCTCCAAGCTGGAGCGTGGCAAATTCTTCAAAGCTGCCTCCAAAGGCACAACGGTCGCCCTGATTGAGCCCAAACTCGCGAAGGCATTTCCTACATCGGAAGCTGTGAACGAGGCGCTCCGTGGCCTTCTCGTGCTGGCAGACGAAACGGCTCGCATTACCGGCCGCGCAAACAAAGTGTCCCGTAAGCAGGCCGCGGCCTGAGTTCCGACAAGGCGCTGCCCCACGAGTCTTGCCCTCGCGGCGGCACGATCATATCGGCACGGGCTTGGTCTGAGAGCAGCAGTTGTTTTAGCGAAGGGCGTGCGGCCGACTGCATCCGACGCCACTCTTGAACAGGTACCAACACGGCTGCCTCGGTGCCGCGCCGGGTCACCATTTGCGGCCCTTCGGCCAAGCAAGCGTCCAATAATTCACTAAAACGCGCTTTCGCTTTTTGTACTGACCACGTATTCATCTCAACCCCTTTTAAACCAGTCATCCGTCCAGCCTGATTGCGATTTGGGCGTTTGTCAATTCGAATGCCTCATTCCCCCACGAAGAACTGCCACAACACCCGCCACGCCCAACACGCAGGCCGCCATTGACCCGGCCATAGACCATTTAATTACACCTCCGGCGCTACCAAAAGCTTAAAACCGAATACTTTCATATACGATCCAGACTCACTTTGTGAGCACTTAATGGGTCTTAATTGGAACGAAATCAAATCCAGGGCACTGCTTTTCAGCAAAACCTGGGCCGATGCCTGCAACGAAGACAGCCAAGCCAAACCCTTTTGGATCGACTTCTTTGAAATCTTTGGCATCACCAACAAACGCGTCGCCACCTTTGAGCTGAACGTCAAAAAGCTCGGCGGCGCCCAAGGCTTTGTCGACCTGTTCTGGCCCGGCGTGCTGTTGGTCGAGCACAAGTCGCGCGGCAAAAGCCTGGATGCCGCCATGGACCAGGCCGTTGGCTACCTGCACAACCTGGCCGAGCGTGACCTGCCGCAGCTGGTGGTGGTGTGCGACTTTGCCCACTTTCGGGTGCACCGCCTGGCCTCAGGCAAGACACACGAGACGCTGGAGTTTGAGCTCCGGCACCTGCACAAACACATCAAGCATTTTGGCCTGCTGGCGGGCTACAAAGTGCAAGACATCCAGGCCGAAAACCCGGTCAACATCAAAGCCGCCATGGCGCTGGGGCGCCTGCACGATGCGCTGAAAGCCAGCGGCTACAGCGGCCACGCACTCGAGGTGCTGCTGGTGCGCCTGCTGTTTTGTTTGTTTGCCGACGACACCGGCATCTTTCAGCCCGCGCAATCGTTTCGCGACTTTGTTGAAGAACGCACCGCGCCCGACGGCTCAGACCTCGGGCCGCGCCTGGGGCAACTGTTTCAGGTGCTCAACACGCACGAAAGCCAACGCAACAAAAACATCGACGAACAGTTGGGCCAATTCGCCTACATCAACGGCAAGCTGTTTGAAGAAACCCTGCCCATGGCCGACTTCAGCACCGCCATGCGCGAAGCCCTGCTGAACGCAACGGCGCTCGACTGGTCGGCCATCAGCCCGGCGATTTTTGGCAGCCTGTTTCAGAGCATCATGGACGAAAAAGCCCGCCGCAATCTGGGCGCGCACTACACGTCTGAGGCCAACATCCTCAAGCTGATCAAGCCGCTGTTTCTGGACGAGTTGCAGGCCGAGTTTGAGCGAGTCAAAGGGAACCGCAACAAGCTGTTTGAGTTTCACAAAAAGCTGCGCCAGCTGACGTTTTTTGACCCGGCCTGCGGGTGCGGCAACTTTTTGGTGATCAGCTACCGCGAACTGCGCGAGCTGGAGCTGAAGGTGCTGCGCGCAGACCACGAACTGAGCGACCACAAAGGCCAATTGACCATGGACGTGCATGGCCTGATCGGCGTGAACGTGGACCAATTCTTTGGCATCGAGATCGAAGAGTTCCCGGCACAAATTGCCCAGGTGGCCCTGTGGCTGGTGGACCACCAGATGAACCTGCGCGTGAGTGTGGAGTTTGGTTTGTACTTTGCCCGCATCCCGCTCATAAGCTCACCGCAGATACGCCACGCCAACGCGCTGCGGCTGGACTGGAACGAAGTGCTGCCTGCGGAGCGGTGCAGCTATGTGTTGGGCAATCCGCCGTTTTTGGGCAAAACCTACCAAAGCAAAGAACAGAAAGCCGACTTGGCTGCGGTGATGCACGGCATACATGGCTCGGGTGATCTGGACTTTGTGTGTGGCTGGTATGTGCTGGCCGCGCAATATATGCAAGGGCGCACGGGCGCGCAAGCAGCTTTTGTGTCGACCAACAGCATTACCCAAGGCGAACAGGTGGCGGTGCTGTGGGGTGAGATGCAACGCCTGGGCATGCACATCCACTTTGCACACCGCACCTTCCAGTGGACCAACGAGGCCAGCGGCAAAGCGGCCGTGCATTGCGTGATCGTGGGCTTTGGCCCTGAAGATCAAGCCGTCAAAACCATTTACGAATACGAAGACATCAAAGGCCTGCCGCATGCCGTGCCTGCCAAGCGCATCAATGCGTATTTGGTGGATGCGCCCGATGTGTTTCTGAATAAGCGAACAACACCGATTTGCAATGTCAACGCGATGGCCAACGGCGGCAAAGCAACAGATGGTGGAAATCTCCTCTTGAGTGATGAGGAAAAAGATGCATTGATATCCGCCGAACCCAAAGCTGTGAATTGGATTCGTCCATTTTTAATGGGCGATGAATTCATCAACAACATTGGCCGTTGGTGTTTGTGGTTGGTCAATATCCCACCAGCAGAACTTCGCGCTATGCCCCATGTGCTCAAGCGGGTAGAAGGTGTACGCGCCATGCGCGAAGCCAGCACCAAAGCCGCAACAGTGGCCCTGGCCAATACACCAACGCTGTTCGGTGAAATTCGACAGCCTCAATCAAAACGCTATTTGGCGATCCCGAAGGTTTCTTCAGAGCGCCGCCAATTCATCCCCATCGGATATCTGGACAGTGAAGTCATTTGCGGCGACAAAATTTTCTTTGTCGACGACGCCTCACTGTTCACCTTTGGGGTGCTCACCAGCACGATGCACAACGCCTGGATGCGTTACACCTGTGGACGTTTAAAAAGCGACTACAGCTACTCCAACACCATCGTCTACAACAACTACCCTTGGCCCGGCTTTGCAGGCGACCCACTCAGCGACAAACACCGCACCGCCATCGAACAAGCCGCCCAATGCGTGCTCGACGCCCGCGCCCAATTTGCCAACTCGTCACTGGCCGACCTCTACGACCCACTGACCATGCCCCCCGCCTTGCACAAGGCCCACCAAAAACTAGACACCGCCGTAGACGCCGCCTACCAACCCAGCGGCGGCAAAAAGACCTACGCCTCCGACGCCGAACGCGTGGCATTCCTGTTCGAGCTGTACCAACGCATCACCAGCTTGCTGCCTGCGCCAGCAGCCAAAAAAACGCGCAAAAACAAATCAATAGTAGGTCGACAGGATCAGCCTATAAATATTTAAATTAATAGATTTCTTCAACCTTCAAACCCTGGGAGTTTCTTATGATCAAGTTCTTTCTGTCCCTCTGTCTTATTTTTTCATATCAAATAATTTATGCACAACCATTCGAATCGCGCTTGGATGACGAAATTTTCATTCAGAAGCATTCAGTAAAAACACCTCAAAATGACAAGGTAATTGAGTTCGTGAAAAATTCAGAAAACTTAGAAAACTGGACTAAATTAATTGCATACAGGTATCAACAACTTCCAGGCGCTGATAATGACCCTTCCAAAGTTGCATTAGGAATGGCCAGTGTTTTGCGAGCTCGCGGCATGATGTCCGCAGTTTCAGAAAACAAAAAAAATTCTGAGGCAATGATTGATTTTATAGCCAGAGGGAAGAGCGACGTACTTGAATTCAATGTTTTCAGATACATTAAAAGCAAAGACTCTAATGCTGTAATTTCCCTTCAATTTGCATATAGATTTACTGACACATCCGAACAAAATGTTCAGAAAATTCTGAGTTTACGTGAATCATGGACCAAACAAGCAATAGGCTTTGACATGAAAATTGTTGAAGAATCCTTGGAAAAGATAAATTAATTTTATTTAAACAAGAGGCATGGAAGGGCCTTTTATCTATATTTTAATTATATTTAAATTCAATCCAATAAACTGAAAAATATAGTACCGCACGCTGCGTTTTAATGTATTGGGACGGATTTTTGCGGGATATACACACAGCGTGGACGAATCACCCACCAGCAGCAGCTTGCGCCGTGCGCGGGTCATGCCCACGTTCATGCGGCGGATGTCAGACAAGAAGCCGATCTCGCCTTGGGGGTTGCTGCGTGTCAAGGTGATGGCAATGATGTCGCGCTCTTGACCCTGAAATGAATCGACGGTGCACACGCTGAGCCTGCGTTGCAGCAGCAAACTCCGCAGAGGTCGAATATTTACCATACGAACGTATGGATTTTTTTATGGCTTAATGCTACGATGAACCATGACTGCAGCTCAATTCGAATGGGACGACAACAAGGATGCTGAAAACCAGGCCAAGCATCAGGTGTCATTCCGGGACGCGCAAGCCGCATTCGCTGATCCGCACCGCGTTATCGCCAAAGACTTGGCGCACAGTGAATCAGAAGAGCGTTTTTACTGTATCGGCAAAGCGGGTGGCGGCATCTTGACGGTGCGCTTCACCTACAGGCGCAAAGTTATTCGAATCATCGGGGCAGGCTATTGGCGCAAAGGAAAGGCAATTTATGAAAAAGAAGATCGTTTACACGGATGAGCCCATGGGCGATGTTGAGGTGATTGCAGATTTTCTGCCCTCTCCTGCCGAGCTGGCGTTCAAGGAAGATGGCGTGAAAGTGACGCTGGCCCTGAGCAAGAGCAGCGTGGAGTTTTTCAAGTCTGAGGCGTCCAAGCACCACACCCAGTACCAGCGCATGATCCGCCGCTTGCTGGATTCATACGTTGAAGCTCAAAGCACCGTTAACACCAAGGCGAAACCCACCGTGCGCAAGCGCGCAGCGATTTAGGACTCAGGAATCGCAACGCAGCTGTTTCAGCCCTGTCTATCCACCTCATGCGCCGTGCGGTAGCCCCCCACCCCCTTCACATACGCCAACAACTCCCCAAAAAACGGATGTCTGCAAAGCGTGGACGAATCACCCACCAGCAGCAGCTTGCGCCGTGCGCGGGTCATGCCCACGTTCATGCGGCGGATGTCAGACAGGAAGCCGATCTCGCCTTGGGGTTTGCTGCGCGTCAACGCGATGGCAATGATGTCGCGCTCTTGGCCCTGAAACGAATCGACGGTGCCCACGCTGAGCCTGCGTTGCAGCAGCTGGTCATGCAGCCGTCAAAGGCTCCATGCGCACCACGGCACGCGCTCCCACGGCACTGGCAAAGCGTTGGACTGTTCGCATGGATGGCGTGCCCCTGCCACTTTCGATGCGTGCCACCACGCTTTGGGTCGTGCCCATGCGTGTGGCCACATCACCTTGCGTCAGGCCCGCTTTCGTGCGTGCTGCAATCAGTTCACGGGCCAGCTCAAACTCGGGCGCTTGTGCGTCATAGGCTTGGCGAACGGTTGGGTTGGCCAGCAGTTCGGCTTTCAGATCTTTCAGGCTTTTCACTTCGATTCCTCCAGGCGTTTCAATGCGGTTTCAATCGCGCTTCGTGGTGTGGTCTGCGTCTTTTTCACAAACACATGCAGCACCAGTAAAGTGCGCCCCTGCACGGCGGCATAAACGGCACGGGCAATACCATCGCGGCCTGTCATGCGCATTTCCCACAGCTTGCTTTCCAGCGGCCGGATGTGCGGCAAGCCCACACGCTGCGGCCCTAGCTCTTCCAGCATTTCACCGATGCGCAAAAACCGGGCTTGCATATCGGCGGGGATGGTCTGTAGCTCACGCTCCGCCAGTGGATGCAGGGTCACAGTCCACTGGGGTTCGAGTATAGCCTTTTTGCTATCTTTTGGTTTTTTCATGCAGCTCCCCTAGGTCTCGCTTTATCCATGCTTTGTCCGGATGTAAGCAATTTATATGCAATAGCTTAGCGCGACATTCGCAGCAATGGCAATCCCCGATTCAAGTCTGTTTGACCACCTGATGCGCTGTTCGGTAGCCTTCCACCCCCTTCACATAGGCCAACAACTCCAAAAAAAACGGATGGCGACACAGCGTGAACGAATCGCCCACCAGCAACAGCTTGCGCCGTGCGCGGGTCATGCCCACGCTCACGCGGCGGATGCCATCGCCGAGGCAAGAAATAGCGATTGGTGCAACTGCAAACTACTGTATAAAATAACAGTTTTACTGGGCGCAATATGAAGAAAATCATCTCCCCCAACGAACCCGCGCACCACATCGCGGTATTTCAAGAAACCACCATTCGCCGTGTCTGGCACAACGAGGAGTGGTGGTTTGCCATTGTTGACGTGGTGGGTGTGCTGACCGATTCGGTGCAGCCAGAGGGCTACGTGAAAGACCTGCGCCGTCGTGACCCGGAGCTGGCCAAAGGGTGGGGGCAAATTGCCACCCCCCTTCGTGTTCCGACGGCGGGCGGTACACAGCGGGTGAATTGCGCCAACACCGAAGGCCTGTTCCGCATCATCCAATCCATCCCATCGCCCAAGGCCGAGCCCTTCAAACGCTGGCTAGCGCAGGTGGGTTACGAACGAGTCAAAGAAATAGAAAACCCCGAACTGGCCAGCGCCCGTGCCCGCGAGCTTTACCAGGCCAAGGGTTACCCGCAGGCATGGATCGAGAAGCGGCTGCGCTCCATCTCCGTGCGCGGGGAGTTGACCGACGAATGGAAAGCGCGCGGTGTGGCCGAGGGCAAAGAGTATTCGATACTCACCGCCGAAATTGCCCGCGCCACCTTTGGCATGACGCCCGGCGAACACAGCCAGCTTAAGGGCTTGGACGTGGTGAAGACCGGCAACAACCTGCGCGACCACATGACCGACCTGGAGTTGATCTTCACCATGCTGGGCGAAGCCAGCACCACCGAGATTGCCCGCCGCAGCGACGCCCTAGGCTTTGATGAGAACCGCACTTCCGCCAAAGAAGGCGGAAAGATTGCCGGCAACGCCCGTAAAGCGCTAGAGGCCAAAACGGGTAAGAAGGTGGTGAGCAAAGCCAACTACCTGGCCACAGCACCTTCGCCCGGTTTGCTGGATGCGCCCGAACCGGCACCGCCGAGCAAGCCCAAAGTTCGGGTGAAGTCAAAGGTGCCCAAGGGCGAATAGCTTAATGCGCCTTGCGATAGCCCCCCACCCCCTTCACATAAGCCAACAACTCCACAAAAAACGGATGGCTGCACAGCGTGGACGAATCGCCGACCAGCAGCAGCTTGCGCCGTGCGCGGGTCATGCCCACGTTCATGCGGCGG
This sequence comes from uncultured Burkholderiales bacterium, assembly GCA_903935585.1. Lineage (GTDB taxonomy): Bacteria > Pseudomonadota > Gammaproteobacteria > Burkholderiales > Burkholderiaceae_C > Limnohabitans_A. The sequence continues at coordinate 8,051 of CAIZSE010000104.1, forward strand.
ATGTCAGACAAGAAGCCG
>CAIZSE010000105.1 GCA_903935585.1 uncultured Burkholderiales bacterium
CCACCACTTTGACGTTGGCACCCCAGCGCTGACCAATGGCCTGCAGCTCGGGGCGCAACCGTGTGGCAATGGCGTGGCTTTGCGCTTTGCGCTGGTCCTTTTCCACCAACTTGACCTGGATGTCACCCACCTCGCCGCCAGCGCGAAGGTAATACTGACGCACCAAGCCGTTGAAGTTGATGGGCGAGGACGTTCCGGCATACGACTGGTAATCGGTCACCTCGGCTTGCTGGGCCAGGTGGGCACCCAGTTCGCGCAGGACAGCAGCGGTGTCTTCAACGGGCGTGCCCACAGGCATGTCCACCATCACCTGGAACTCTGATTTATTGTCGAATGGCAGCATTTTCAAGAGGACCAAGCCGGTCGCAGGCAAGACCAGCGAGATGACGATCAAACCAGCAATGCCCAGGCCCAACAACTTGCGGTTTCGGCCGCCCCGTTGGTTGTGCAGCAGAGGCTCAAAAACCCGCTCAAACAAGGGCGCCAGTTTTGCGGTCAAGCCTTTGGGCGTGGCGTGTGCATCAGACGCATGACCGTGCGATGGCTTCATCCAGACACGCGCCAGCCAGGGCGTCACCACCAAGGCAATCGCCAGCGACAGCAGCATGCCCATGCTGGCGTTGATCGGAATAGGGCTCATGTAAGGGCCCATCAAACCGCTCACAAAAGCCATCGGCAAGAGTGCCGCGATCACAGTGAGTGTGGCCAAAATCGTGGGGCCACCGATTTCATCGACGGCACCAGGAATGATTTCAGTGAGCGTTTTTTCCGGATACAACTGCTGGTGTCGGTGGATGTTTTCCACCACCACAATCGCATCGTCCACCAAAATACCAATGGAGAAAATCAGTGCAAAAAGCGATACACGGTTGAGTGTAAAACCCCAGGCCCAGGACGCAAAAAGCGTGACGGTCAAGGTCAAAATTACCGCTGTGCCCACAATGGCGGCTTCGCGCTTACCCAAGGCAAAGAACACCAACGCCACGACAGAAGCGGTGGCAAACAACAGTTTTTGAATCAGCTTTTGTGCTTTGTCATTGGCCGTGGCGCCGTAGTTGCGGGTCTCAGCCACCTCGACGTCGTCGGGGATCACCGTGCCACGCAATGCCGCCACGCGCGCCATCACGGCGTTGGCCACATCGATGGCGTTTTCGCCGGGCTTTTTGGTGACTGTCAAAGTCACAGCGGGGTATTCACCACCACCCGCCTTTTTGCCCAAGCCGTGCGTCACGTAGCGTGCGGCAGGCAAAGGGCCCTCTTCGACCTTGGCCACATCTTTGAGGAACACCGGGCGGCCTTCGCGCACGCCCAGCACCAGGTCTGCCACATCACTGGCTTGCGACAAAAAGGGGCCGGCCTCGATGGCAATGCTCTTGTTGCCCACAATCAACTCGCCCACGGGCAAGCCCATGTTGGCGGACTGCAAGGCCATGCGCATGTCTTGCACCGTGACGCCAAAACCGGCCATGCGCTCGGGATCAATCTGCACCAGCACGGCGCGATCCGGGCCACCGATGGTCTGCACATCCTGCGTGCCTTTGACGCGCTTGATGTCAACCTCCATGCTGTGCGCCACGCGCTCCAGGTTGTAGGCACTGCTGTCCTCGTTTTTGCTGAACAGTGTCAGCGTGACGATGGGCACATCGTCCACGCCCTTGGGCTTGATCAAGGGCTCCATGACACCCAGCCCTTTGGGCAGCCAGTCGGCGTTGTTTCGGAGGGTGTCGTGCAAACGCACCAAGGCCTCGGTTCGTGGCACACCCACCTTGAACTGAACCGTCAGGATGGCCATGCCGGGGCGCGAAACCGACATGACGTGTTCCACGCCCGCGATCTTCGACAACACCTGCTCGGCCGGAATGGCCACCATCTGCTCCACATCGCGCACGGCTGCACCTGGAAAAGGCACCAGCACATTGACCATGGTCACATTGATCTGTGGCTCTTCCTCACGGGGCGTCACCATCACGGCAAAAACACCCAGCAGCAATGCCACCAAGGCCAGCAATGGCGTGATTTGTGCGCTTTGAAACAGGGCCGCAATGCGCCCCGAAATGCTCAAGGATTTTGATTCGGTCATGGCCGGGTCCTTCAGCGTGCAGCGCCAGCCAATTGCGGCTCAGCAGCCACTTGGTCGCCATTGCGCAGACCACTCAACACCTCGACCCGCTCGCCCAAGGACTGGCCCAGGCGCACCTGGCGCAAGCCGGGCTTGCCCTGGGCATTGAGAACGTAAACCCCGGTCATCTCTGCGCGTCGAACGATGGCAGTGCTGGGCAAATACACACGCTCCACACCTGCCTTGCCCGATGTCACACCCTGCAACCACACCCGGGCAAACAAGCCTGGTGCCAGCCCTTCAATGCCTGCTGGCAGACTCAGACGGATCTGGCCCGTGTGGGTCACAGGGTCCACCGCGGGCAACAACAGCACCTGCTTGGGCTCTTGTGGGGTCGTGTGACCGGCCACACCCGGCAGCTCATAACGGATCGACTTTTGCTGTGCATTGACCGTGGCCAGCAGTGCCTGTGGAACTGCAGCCGTCACACGCAATGCGGATGGGTCGTGCATGGTCAACAAGGCTCGGCCAGGCATGGCCATGTCGCCCAATGTCACCTGCACATCGCTCACCACACCGGCGTAGGGTGCATTCAACACGAAAAAGCCCGATTGCGTTTGCGCCACCTGGGTTTGCGCTTGCAAAGCCTTCACCTGCGACTTGGCCGCATCCCATTGCGCTTGTGCACGGTCAAATGCGGCCTGGCTGATGTATTGCTTTTGCAGCAATTGCTTTTGACGCTCCAATTCCTTGCTGGCCACCAACAGGTTGGCTTGCGCTGCATCGACCTGTGCGCTGGAGCCGACCACGTTTTGCTGTGCCGCGCGGGCATCGATGCGCAGGAGTTCTTGCCCTGCCTTGACGCGATCACCCGCTTTGACATGCAAAGCCACCACCGCACCGGCCACTTGGGTGGACAAGGTGGTTTGGCGAACAGCCTCCACCACGCCGTCCAGGCTGGTTTCACCCTGAGCCATGCCCCCAAGCTGCACCGTGATCACCTTCAAAGGTGCCACATCAGCAGCCACGGCAAATGAATGGATTGAAAATGATGCCAAAGTGGCCAGGGCCAGCAGGGGTATTCGCATTGTCATTTTTTTGCCTAACTTCGTTATTTGCTTATTTAACTGATTGATTAATGAATGATACAATAAAATTCTCTCATTGGCAGAAACCCATTTTTTGAATGCCAACCCTGACCCCAAGGACAGCGCGCTTATGAAGCAATTACCAGATGGTGCATTGGTGGAGGTCGCAGCCTATTTCCAGACACTGGCCGAGCCCACGCGACTGCAAATCCTCAACATCCTGCGATCCGGCGAACGCAATGTGGGCGAACTGGCCCAGATGTGCGGCTTCACGGCAGCCAACGTGTCCCGGCACCTGGCCTTGATGACCCAGCACGGGCTGGTCGAGCGGCAAAGCCGCGGCACCAGTGCTTATTACCGCATCGCCGATCCTTCGATCTTTGAGCTGTGCGATCTGGTCTGCGGCAACATCGCCCGCCAGATGGAAAAGACCGCCGAGCGCCACGCTGCTTTCAAAAAACTGCCTTGACCGCGCCAGCCTAATTTGAGGGGACGGGCGGGTCGGTGCGCTGAACCACCAGACCTTGGGTCGCGGTGTGTTTTCGCTGTTTGCAGCCATCCGCTACCGGGTTTGCTTAGAGCATGTTCAGGGGAATCTTGAGGTAAGCCACGCCATTGGCCTCAGGCGGTGGCGGCTCGCCTGCACGGATGTTGATCTGCACTGCCGGCAAGATCAGCACAGGCATGGCCAAAGTCGCATC
>CAIZSE010000106.1 GCA_903935585.1 uncultured Burkholderiales bacterium
AACCTCGGAGGGGTTGACACTGCCTCGGCTGGCTTGGCCCAAGGTCCGGATCAGGATGATGGTGATCACGATGGTGACCAACACCACCAGCGTGGCTCCGAAATTCCGGGCAAGGTCTTTGCGTAAAGAAGAATGGAATAACATCGGTGGGAAGGAAAAACTGAATTATGAACTTCGAAATCCAAAAGCGTGCCTTGTCCAGTGTGATTCGTGACGAACTCGACGCCCTGATCGTCCTGTGGCCCTCAAAAGATGACGCGTTGGTCTCTGGCCAGGACCCGATTGCCTCTTTGGTGCAGGCAGCTTTGCGGCACGGAGATTTTGAGCACAAACCGGGTGCTGTTTTGTCTTTGTATGCCCATCCGGGCGTCAAGGCCCGACACCTGGTGATCGCTTGTGTGGCTGAGGGCACCGTGGCCCAAGTTCGCAGTGCTGTGAACGCCGCCTGGGCTGCACTCAAGTCCTCCAGAATCAAGCGCATCGGGCTTCATGCAGCGGCAGATCTCTCCCCTCAGGTGCTGCAGACGGTGGTTTCGTCTTTGGCCGATGCCAGCTACAGCTACACCAGCACCTTGAGCAAGCCCAAACCCAGAACACTCAAGCAAGTCGTGGTCAGTGCCCACACGGTCACTGCCGGGCTTCGCGAGGCTTTGGCCCATGCACAAGCCTTGGTGGCTGGCGTGGAAGTGGCCAAAGAGTGGGCCAACAGGCCTGCCAACCATTCCACCCCCAGCATGCTGGCGGATGCGGCCAAGTCGATCGCCAAAGGGGCCTCGTTCAAATGCGAGGTGATGGGGCCCAAAGAAGTGACCAAGTTGGGCATGGGCGCCTTTTTGGCAGTGGCAAAAGGCGCTGCAGAGCCTTTGCGCTTCATTGTGATGCGCTACAACGGTGCCGCAGCAGGCCAGGCGCCTGTGGTGCTTGTGGGCAAAGGCATCACCTTCGATACAGGGGGTATTTCGATCAAGCCTGCGGCCGAAATGGACGAGATGAAATACGACATGTGCGGAGCAGCCAGCGTCCTGGGGGTTTTCAAAGCCCTGGGTGAACTCAAGCCTGCCATCAACGTGGTCGGGCTGATTCCAGCGACAGAGAACATGCCCGATGGCCTGGCCGTCAAGCCGGGAGATGTGGTGACCAGCATGAGCGGTCAGACCATCGAAATTTTGAACACCGATGCCGAAGGCCGCTTGGTGCTTTGCGATGCCCTGACTTACGCCGAGCGGTTCAAGCCACAAGCCGTGATCGACATTGCAACCTTGACAGGTGCCTGTGTGATCGCCCTGGGGGCGGTGCGATCGGGTCTTTTCTCAAGCGATGATTCTTTGGCGCAGGCGCTGCAGTTGGCGGGCGATGCGTCTGGGGATGCCTGTTGGCGCATGCCTTTGGACGACGACTATGCCGAAGGCCTCAAGTCTCGTTACGCCGATGTGGCCAACGTGGCGGGGCGTCAAGCAGGATCGGTCACGGCGGCAAAATTTCTGCAGCGCTTTGCATCGCGCTACCCTTGGGCGCATCTGGACATTGCCGGCACGGCCTGGAAAAGCGGCGCGGCCAAGGGTGCAACAGGCCGCCCTGTTGGCTTGTTGCTGCACTATCTGTTGGCTCGGGCTGACGAGAAACCTGTCAAGACAACTGCATCCCGTTCCACTTCAACCCGCCGCTCTTGATGGAATGAAGATGACCCGGATTGAATTCCATTTCAATACCGCCGATCGCCTGCAATACACCTGTCGGCTTTTAAGGAAAGCACACAGCCAGTCTGTGCGCTTGGGGGTCGTTGGGTCTGAGGCGACACTGCGTCAGTTGGACGCCATGCTCTGGGCCTTTTCAGAACTTGATTTTTTGCCACACAGCCATGTGGACGATGCGCAAAGTATTCAAGATGCTTCGCCCATTCGGCTTCATGCCGACCCCATGCAGTTGACCGGTCTGGACGTATTGGTGAATTTGGGGGACGAGGTGCCGCAAGGTTTTGAGAAATTTGAGCGCCTGATTGAAATGGTGGCCACCGACGACCATGGCCGGATGACCGCCCGTGAGCGCTGGCGACATTACACAAAGCAGGGCTACGATTTGGCGCAACACGATTTGTCAAAGGGTGCTTTGACATGACATCGCCAGCACCCGGGCTTTTGCTGGAGCAAATACCTTTGAATGCGCCTGTTTTAAGCGCGGTTATTGCGGATTCAGACATTCCTGCCGTTGTACAGGCTGCCCTGGAGGCCCGGGCGCTTGAAAAGGCAGCTTTTCTGGCCTTGGCAGATGAGTTGATGGTCGAGCTGCGCCCTGAGGTGGCACGGTTGGCCACTGAGTTGCTGCGCAGCAGCATCCACCAGGTTTGGCTCAATCGGTCCCGACTTGATCAGGAATGTCCTTGAACCTCTGTCACCAGAATATTTGTGAGGGTTTTGGTTTTCCCTATGTTCAAAATGCTTGTTTTTGAAGTATCTTTGCCGCTTGCTTAATTGAAGCAAATTAATTTTCGGAGTTTCCATGACATTTTCTGGTGTTCGTTCATTGACCGTGGTTGCTGTGGCCGTTGCCGCAGTTGTGTTGGCAGCTTGTGGCAAAAAAGAGGCCGCATCTGATGTTCAGGTGATCAAAATTGGTCACGTCGGCCCAGTCAGTGGCGCCATTGCCCACTTGGGTAAAGACAACGAGAACGGTGGCCGCATGGCCATTGAAGAGCTCAATGCTGCTGGCCTGAAAATCGGTGACAAGGCGGTCAAGTTTGAATTGTTGACTGAAGACGATGCAGCAGATCCCAAGCAAGGCACTGCGGCTGCCCAAAAGCTGGTGGACGCCAAAGTCAATGGCGTGATCGGTCACCTGAACTCAGGCACCACCATTCCTGCTTCACAAATTTACAACACCGCTGGCATTCCCCAGATTTCTCCATCGGCTACCAACCCCAAGTACACCCGTCAGGGTTACACGGGTGCGTTCCGCGTGGTGGCTGACGATGTCCATTTGGGTGGCACACTCGGCAAATACGCTGTCGAAACCCTCAAAGGTAAAAACATCGCTGTGATCGACGACCGCACGGCCTACGGCCAAGGTGTTGCCGAAGAGTTCAAGAAGGCCGCTACGGCTTCTGGCGCCACCATCGTCGGTCATGAGTTCACCACCGACAAAGCCTCTGACTTCAACGCCATCCTGACCACATTGAAGGCCAAGAAGCCTGACGTCGTTTTCTTCGGTGGCATGGACGCTGTGGCTGGACCGATGTTGCGTCAAATGAAATCCTTGGGCATCAATGCCAAGTTCATGGGCGGTGATGGCATTTGCACTTCCGAGTTGGCCAAGTTGGCTGGTGACGCCATGAAAGACGATACTGTTTTCTGCGCTGAAGCGGGCGGTGTCGAGGGTGAACAAAAAGCCGGCATGGACAAGTTCCGCGCTGACTTCAAGGCCAAGTACAACGCCGATGTGCAGGTGTATGCCCCTTACGTTTATGACGCCGTCAAAGTCATGGCCACCGCCATGGTGACAGCAGGTTCGGCTGACCCAGCCAAGTACCTGCCCGCTTTGAAGGCCATCAACTACAAGGGCGTGACCGGCAACATCGCTTTTGACGAAAAAGGCGACATCAAAAACGGCGCTTTGACCTTGTACACCTACAAAGGTGGCGAGCGTTCACAG
>CAIZSE010000107.1 GCA_903935585.1 uncultured Burkholderiales bacterium
CACGATTGTGCCGCGATGCCCTGCCCGCACAAAGACGCCGCAGCCTCTACCAGCTAGAACAAATCAGCATAACCAAACGCTTGATATGACAAAATAACAAACATAGGAAGAACCGCCATGGACCTCAAACAGCTGGAATACTTTGTGCGTGTGGCCGAACTGGGCAGCTTCACCCGCGCCGCCCAAGCCCTGAACATCGCCCAACCCGCTCTAAGCCGCCAGGTGCGCCTGCTGGAGGTGGAACTGCGGCAAAACCTGCTGGTGCGCAATGGCCGGGGCGCCACCCCCACGCAGGCGGGGCAACTGCTGATGGAGCACGGGCGAGGCATCTTGCACCAGGTCGAACGTGCCAGGGAAGAGATGGGCCGGGTGCGCAGCGGCCTGTCGGGCCGGGTCGCGTTGGGTTTGCCGCCCAGCGTAGCCCGTGTGCTCACCGTGCCGATCACCCGGGCTTTCCGCTTGAAAATGCCCGAGGCCCAGTTGTCGATCAGTGAGGGCCTTTCAAGCGCCATGCAGGAAAACCTGCAAAACGGACGCCTGGACATTGCCGTGCTTTACAACCCCAGCCAGGCACCCGGTATCGAGCACACCCCGCTGCTGCGAGAAGAATTGCTGTTGGTGCAACCACGACCGCCCGGCCTGCAAGAAGACCCGCCCCCGCCGCCTGTTCGCCTGCACGATGTGGCCGCCCTGCCCCTGATCATTCCGACCCGCCCGAACGCGATCCGCATGCATGTCGAATCCGAAATGGCGGCGATTGGCTGCCGGCCCCAGATTGCCCTGGAAATCGATGGTGTGGGCGCCATTCTTGATTTGGTGGCAGACGGTGCGGGTTACGCCATTCTGTCGCGCAACGCGGTCATGCGCTCGGTGCGGCCCTCGGCGTTTTCAGTGCGTCAGGTGTCCGAGCCGGCGCTGACCATCCAGCTGACCACGGCCATCAGCTCCTTGCGCCCGACCACCCTGACCCAACAAGCGACCTTGGCGCTCATCACCGAACTGGCAGGGCAATGGCTCACGCCAAAGTGATGCTCAGGGCTCAGGACTTGAGCACCCACAGCACGGCGCTCAGTGTGAAGAAAGACACCACCGTGGTCACCAGCAAAGCCGCAGCGCTCACGGCACCGTGCCCGTGGCGTTGGCTCAGGATGGTGTAAATACCCAGAATGGGCATGGCCCCGGTGAGCAAGGCGGCGGCGCGCAAAGCCGGGTCATCGATCGGCACCAGCCAGACCAGCACCACCCAAATGGCCAAAGGGTGCAACAACAATTTACCCACAGCGATTTGGGTCACCGGCATTTTGAGGCCATCGACCTTCAGGCCCACCAAAGCCCCACCGATCACAAACAGCGACAAGGCTGCGCTGGATTGCGCAAACAAGTTGATGGTGCGTCCGATGGCAGTGGGCATGGGCAGGCCTGACCACGAAAAAAGGAACCCGCCCAGAATGCCCCAGATCATGGGGTTCCTGGCCAGGTTCCTGAACGTTTGCCCCAACACCTGCTGCCACCGACTGGTCTGGCCACCCTCAGAATCGGCGATGGCCATCAGCAGGGGAAGCAACAAAAAATTCTCGACCACCATGTTGAGTGCCAGCGCTACACCCGCCACCGGCCCCAAAGACAACAAGATGATCGGGTAGCCGACAAAACCGCTGTTGGGGCAAGACATGCCCATGACCATGGTGCTGCTGTAACTCAGGCTGTAGCCCTTGATCTTGCGCGCCCACCACAAGCCCGAAAGGATCACCAGAAAAGAGCCCAGTGCGTAGACCAGCAAATATTGCGCATTGAGAATTTCGCCCACACTGCGCTGCGACAGCGCATTGAACAGCAAGGCTGGCAATGCCAAATTGAGGGTGAATTTGCCAAACAGCTGCATGTCAGCCTTGGCAAAAACCCCGTACCGGGTGCACAAATAGCCCAGCGCAATGGCCAGATAGATCGGGCCGGTGATGCCCAGAATTTCCAAAGTTGCGTTCATCGATTGTTTGTCATGATTTTCAAAAGCACCCGGATGGTCTGCTCGTTACAAATCCAGCACCAACCTGGCCGTCTGGCTGCGCGAGCAGCACACCATGATGCAATCGCCTTTGGCCTGTTCCTCGGGCGTGAGGTACATGTCCCAGTGGTCGGGTTGGCCCGCCACCACCGGGGTCAGGCAGGTGCCGCAGATGCCTTGCGAGCATGAAAAAGGCACATCGAGCCCGGCGTCTTGCAGGACGGCCAGGATCGACTGGTCTTTGCTGACTTTCAGGATCTGGCCACTTTTTTGCAAATGCACTTCAAAGCCGCCATCGGCGGCCAGCGGGGTTTGGGTCGGGTCTGTCGTGTTCATTCGGTGATTTCGGTAGGTTGTTCTTGGGCCAGCAAGCGGTCGATGATGCGGCGCGATTGCACGCCACCCGCATCGATGTTGAGCATCAGCAGTTTGCGCTTCGGCCATGCGCTGATGTTCTTTTGCTGCAGTTGCAGCATCTCCATGTCTTCGTTGAAGATGCCGCCTTGGCCCTGGCGAATCTTGTCGGTCAATGCGGCGTCTTCCGGCTTGAACTGCCGGGCCATGCCCCAGTGGTACCAGTGCGAGGTTTCGGTTTCGGGCGTGATGAAGTCCACCACCACGCTGTAGGCTTTGTGCTCGGGTGCGGCGTCAAAGCCGCCTTTGCCCGCGAGCGCCACGCCCACATCGATCATGATGTGGCTGGGCGGTGTGAAACGGCAGATTTGCCAGCGGTCGACCGTGGCTTGCGGGTCGAGGCCATTGGCGCTCATGGCCATTTGCCAGAACGGGGGGGCCTTGATGCCCGCCATGTGGCGCTGGAGGATGACTTGATCACCCTCCACTGTGGTGGTGGATGGGGTCTCGTCGATTTCGGGCTGACCGATGCTGGTCGCGTGCACATAGGTCTCGTGCGTCAGGTCCATCAGGTTGTCGACCATCAGGCGGTAGTCGGCCTGCACGTGGTACAGCCCGCCGCCATAAGCCCAGGCGGGGTTGTCAAAAAACTCGAACACCGGCATCTTGGCCGCGTCGGCCTGGGCCTGATCGCCGGGCCAGACCCAGACAAAACCGTAGCGCTGCAGCACGGCGTAGCTTTTGATCGCCGGGAAGCCTCGCACTCGTTGTCCGGGCATGTGCACGGTTTTGCCGTCGCAGCCCATCTCCAGCCCGTGGTAGCCACACACCAGTTTGCCTTCGCAAACCTTGCCCAGCGACAAAGGCGCGCCACGGTGCGGGCAGAAGTCTTCGACTGCGGCCACCTGAGCGTCAGGGCCTTTGAAGAAGACCATCTTTTCGTTGCAGATGGTTCGGCCCAGGGGCTTGTTGCCCAGCGCATCAAGTTCGGTCAAGGCACAAACCACGTACCAGGTGTTTTTAATGAACATGCTTCACCTTTGGAGGATCAAAAAATTCAGAGCTTGCGGGCCACCTTCTTCGACAGCTTCAGGGGCCTGATGACGAACGGACGATGAGGGCACAGGACAAATTTGGAAAAAAGGCATTAAACCATCAACAAGCCCAGCCCCGCATCAAACCATCCCCCGAAAACCATCAGCCGCCTATTTTTAAAGCCATCTACATGCTTTGTGGTTTCAACCGCTGCGCACGGCAAGCGACCAAGGGCGGCGACAATCGAGCTGGCTTGGAGGAACGCCCTGATGGATTTGCACTTACTGGACTTTGAATGCACCGAAGACGCCGACGGTCTGGTGTGCTGGGACGCCTTGGCGCAACCGCTGGCCCGTCACAACAGCGCCTTGCTGCAAGAGGTGTCACAAGTGCTGGCCTGGGCCTTCTGCTTTGACCCGCAAGGGCCCGGGCCATTGGAGGACGGTGCGCTTTGGGACTATGACCTGCAGGCCACGCTGCACAGCGATGGTCAGTTGCCGCTGACCACCCGCATTGAGTTCAGCCCGGCTACAGGCCAAACCACCCTCACGCCCCCTGCTTTGGACCAGCGCATTGCCCTGAGCTTGAGCCTGAGCGGCGCACCTGGTTTTGTGCAGGCCTTTCGCGACCACTGGGGTGCGCCATGACGCGCCCCACGACAAAAGACATGCAGCCTTCAGCGCAATCACCCTCGCCCATCGGTTTCAAGGAGGCACTCCAATTTTGGTTCTGGCTGGGCTGTGTGAGCTTTGGCGGACCTGCGGCCCAGATCGCCCTGATGCACGAAGAACTGGTGGTGCGCCGCCGCTGGATTTCTGAAAAGCGCTACCTGCATGCGCTGCATTACTGCATGCTGCTGCCCGGCCCTGAAGCGCAGCAACTGGCCACTTACATCGGCTGGCTGATGCACGGCACACGCGGCGGCATCGCGGCAGGGGCCTTGTTTGTGCTGCCTTCTTTGGTGCTTTTGATCGTGCTGAGCTGGGCCTACACCGCCTGGGGCAATCACCCCTGGGGGCAGGCGTTGCTTTGGGGCCTCAAGCCTGCTGTGACTGCGCTGGTATTGCAAGCCGCACACCGCATGGCCAAGCGCACATTGCGGGCACGCTGGCTGTGGGTGCTGGCCACACTGTCTTTGCTGGGCATGCTCTGGGGCCTGCCGTTTCCCATGGTCATTTTGGGGGCGGCAGCCGTGGGTTATTACATGTCACGCCAACATGCTGATCGGGTTCCCCTCAGCGTGTCCGCGTCTGCATCCACACCTGCTTTTCCTGCATCGTTTGCGGCAGCGATGCCTGCCACACCCGGCGCAAAACCCGATGAGCCCCGGGCCTGGCTGGATGACGCGTCTGCCCCGGCAGCGCACACACACTTCAGCATGCACCGCTTGTGGCGTGGTCTGGCCGTGGGTGTGGGCTTGTGGCTGCTGAGCCTGGGCCTGATCGCCTTGGCGTTTGGACCGGGCCACCCCCTCACGCAGATGGGTGGCTTTTTTACCCAAGCGGCCTTGCTGACTTTTGGCGGCGCTTATGCGGTGCTGCCCTATGTGACGCAGGCGGCGGTGGTTCAATACGGCTGGCTGACGGCGGCGCAAATGATGGACGGTCTGGCCTTGGGCGAGACCACGCCCGGTCCGCTCATCATGGTGGTCGCCTTTGTGGGCTTTTTGGGCGGGCACAGCCAGGCCTTGCTGGGCCACCCCTTGCTGGGCGGCATTGTGGCGGCTTGCGTGGTGACCTGGTTCACGTTTTTGCCCTCGTTTGTCTTCATTCTGGTGGGCGGGCCTCTGGTCGAGTCGACGCGGCACATGCCTTCGCTGAGCGGGCCGCTGCAAGCCATCACGGCCGCTGTGATCGGGGTGATCGTCTACCTGGCCGGTGTGTTTGCGCGCCAAACCTGGCTGCCCGGTGGCTGGCACAGCCTGCCTGATCTGAGCGCGGTCGTGCTGACCTTGCTGGCGACCTGGGCCTTGGTCAACAAAGGCTGGCCTGTGGTGCGGGTGCTGGCTGGCTGCGTGGTGCTGGGACTGATCCGTCATGCGGTGTTTTGAACCGCCATTGCGCTCGGGCTTGCGCGGTACAACAACACTCGCCAAGCCAAGCCTGCAGCCTGCGCTTTTCGTGCTGGACCCCTGCTTTGCGGCCTGACACAATGCCGCCATGAATCCCAACTCATCACCCTCTTCCGTGGCCCAAAACTCCCCCATCGCATCGTCGGCTTTTGCCCCCTTGCAAAACGACACTTTCTTGCGCGCCTGCCTGCGCCAGGCCACCGACCACACCCCCGTCTGGCTCATGCGCCAGGCCGGGCGCTACCTGCCCGAGTACCGCGACACCCGCGCCAAAGCCGGCAGCTTCATGGGCCTGGCCACCAACGTCGACTACGCCACCGAAGTCACCTTGCAGCCC
>CAIZSE010000108.1 GCA_903935585.1 uncultured Burkholderiales bacterium
CGGCGTGCTGGCCGATGGCGCATTCCAAGAATTTAGCCTGGCCTACACCGCCCGCGTGCTCTCGCAACTCAAGACCGAACACAACGGCCAGCGCATCCCCAGCATCGTGTTCACCAAGGGCGGCGGCCTGTGGCTGCCCGAGATGGCGGACCTGAACTGCGACGTGCTGGGCCTGGACTGGACCATGAACCTGGGCCGCGCCCGCGCCCTGGTGGGCGGCAAGGCCGGTGGCCCCGGCAAGGCCCTGCAAGGCAACATCGACCCGAACATTTTGTTTGCGCCGCCCGACCACATCGCCACCGAAGTGCGCCGCGTGCTCGACAGCTTTGGCACACCCCACACCGACCGGGCTACGACCGGGCCAACGCACATCTTCAACCTGGGCCACGGCATCAGCCAGTTCACACCGCCGGAGCACGTAACAGCGCTGGTGGAGGCGGTGCACAGCCATTCGCGTGTACAGCGCCAAAAATGAGCACGCCCTCCCGCAAGCTTCCAGCGTTAGCACAATAAAAACAGCGTTTCAAGCTCTTTTTTGAAAAATAAATGGCCCGGGACGCTTGACTTATGCACAAAACTGAAATCTTCGCCCTGCATGCCCGGCTTGTTGGTCAGCCATAAAATCGGTGTATTTGCCACCACGCAAGTCATTGATTTCATTGGGTTTTTTATCCTGCTCATTGGATGTGCAATTTGTCAGGAGGCTTGATTTTCAAGGCTTCCAGGGCATTGAGGTCGAGTTTTCAACAAAGTTATCCACAGATTTTCTGAGTCACGCCCAAAGTACTGAAAAATCAACGACTTACACCCCGTTTCAAGAATTCAGCTAACCTTTTGCACTGACCATTTTGCTCAAAAGTACCGAAAACAACGTGAGCACCCACCACTGGATCGACGTCGCCGTCCAGACCCCTGCCCACAGCCAGGTGGGCGGTTTGCTGAGCTACCGCAGCCCCTTTTTGGTGCAGCCGGGTCAACTGGTGCGCGTGCCTTTGGGGCGGCGCGAGGTGCTGGGCGTGGTCTGGGCCGTGCTGGATGACGCGCCAACCGGCATGCCCGCATCGGCCGTGCGCGATGTACTGGGCGTGCTGAGCGATCTGGCGCCTCTGAACGCCGACTGGAGGCAGTTGGTGCAGTTCTCGGCCCAGTATTACCAGCGCTCCCTGGGCGAGGTCGCCCTGTCGGCCCTGCCCCCGCAACTGCGTGACCTGACCCCCGAGCAATTGGCGCGCCGTCTCAAAAAGCAACCCGCCGATCGCCAGATTCAAACCGTGCCAGGCCCCACCTTGTCAGAAGAGCAAAGCAGTGTCCTCGCCAAAATGGCTGACGGCCTTGGTCCGTTTTTGCTGTTTGGCAGCACCGGCAGCGGCAAGACCGAGGTGTATTTGCAAGCGGTCGAACGCATGCTGGCCAGCGACCCGCAAGCCCAGGCCCTGCTGATGGTGCCCGAGATCAACCTGACGCCTCAACTCGAAGAACGGGTGCAGGCCCGCTTCGGGACCGAGGCGGTGGTGTCCATGCACAGCGGCATGACACCGGCGCAGCGCCTGAAAGCCTGGCTGGCCGCCCACGCAGGCCAGGCCCGCATCGTGCTGGGCACCCGCATGGCCATTTTTGCGTCCATGCCGCACCTGAAACTGATCGTGGTCGACGAAGAACACGACCCCAGCTACAAACAGCAAGAAGGGGCCCGTTATTCGGCCCGCGATCTGGCGGTGTACCGGGGGCGCCTGCAAAAGGCCCCGGTGCTGCTGGCCTCGGCCACGCCCTCGCTCGAAAGCTGGCACCTGAGCCGCCCGGCCGACGAGGACGGGCAACACGGTGGGCGCTACGTGCGCTTGCACATGCCCTCGCGAATCGGTGCAGGTGGCGGCGCCGGGCTGTTGCCCAAGGTGCGCCGGGTGGACATGAGCAAGCAGCCACGCCGCACCGTGCTGTCGGCGCCCCTGGTGGCCGCCTTGCAAGAACGGGTAGAGCGGGGCGAGCAATGCATGCTGCTGCTGAACCGGCGCGGCTATGCCCCGGTGCTGCACTGCGCCGACTGCGGCTGGAAAAGCGCGTGCAAGCACTGCAGTGCGTTCAGGGTTTTCCACAAAATTGACCGCACTTTGCGCTGCCACCACTGCGGCCTGACCGAGCGCGTACCCCGGGGCTGCCCGGACTGCGGCAACGCCGACATCGCCCCGATTGGCCGCGGCACCGAACAACTGGAAGAGCACCTGGCCGAACTGTTGGCCCATGTCAAACGCCCCGATGGCTCACCCATACGCATTGCCCGGATTGATGCCGACACCACCCGCCTGAAAGGCGCACTGGAAAGCCAACTGGCCTCGGTCCACTCGGGCGAGGTGGACATCCTGGTGGGCACCCAGATGATCGCCAAGGGGCACGACTTTCGGCGCATCACCCTGGTGGCGGCGGTCAACCCCGACACGGCGCTGTTTTCAAGCGACTTTCGGGCTCCCGAGCGGTTGTTTGCCTTGCTCATGCAGGCGGCTGGACGCGCTGGTCGCGATGCCGCCCAAAGCGCCAGCAGTGAAATGTGGGTGCAAACCTTTCACCCACAGCACGCCCTGTTTGAAGCGCTCAAAAAACACGACTACCCGGCCTTTGCCGCCAGCGAACTGGCCGAACGCACCGCCGCAGACCTGCCCCCCATCAGCCACCAGGCCCTGTTGCGCGCCGACGCCCGCAGCCAGGAAGCCGCTCAGGCCCTGCTGAACGCAGCACGCGAAGCGCTGGAGGCGCAACTGAGCGCGGACCCCGCCACGGCCGATCTGGTGCTGCAAGTCAGTGTGTACCCGGCCGTGCCCATGAGCATGCAACGCGTGGCCGATGTGGAACGCGCCCAGATGCTGTTGGAAAGCCCCTCACGCATGGCGCTGCAAAAAGTCTTGTGGCACCTGCATGGCGTGCTGCACCAGGTGCGCAGCCAACCCGAGCACAAAGGCGTGATCCGCTGGCTGGTGGATGTGGACCCGCAGGCGATTTGAAGCACGGCACCTGATTGAGGCTTGAGGCTTGTGCTGGTCGGGCCAAGCCGCACACCAGACGTCAGGCCTTGAAAAAGGCCACCGCGCCAGAGAACGTCAAAAAAGCCACCGCCGTGGTCATCAAAATGACCCGGGCAATGCGGCCGTTGTCAGCCCCCAGGCGCTCGGCCAAAAGAGACACATTGCTGGCACTGGGCAGCGCCGCCACCAGCACCATCACCTGCAGGGCAAACGGGTCAATCCGGACGCCCCACTGAATGGCGGTCAGCCCCACCAGCAAGACCAGCACGGGGTGCAGCACCAATTTGATCAATGAAATCGGCAGGTAATCGGCCATGCGCAAAGGACCTTCAGTGCGTTCGTGGGCCAGCATTTGCGAACGGGCCAGCACCGCGCCAATGGTGAACAAGGCCACGGGCGAGGCCGCGTCGGCCAGCAAGCCCACCGTTTTGGCCACCGGCCCGATCAGCACCAGGTCCCAGAAAGAAAACGCCGCGCCCAAAGAAATGGCCCAAGGCATCGGGTTGCGCAGCACCCCCGCCAAGGCCTTGCGGGCAGCCACCGCAGCACCGTGTTCCCCGGCCGCATCCATGCGTGACAAAGCCACGCACAAAGACGAGGTGAACACCAGATCGACCACGATGGTGACGATGGCCGGGCCCACCGCCTGTGGGCCAAGCAACGCCACCAACAAGGGCACCCCCATGAAGCCGGTGTTGGGAAATGCAGCCACCAGCGCACCCAAAGAGGCATCGTTCCAACGAATGCGCCGGTTCAGACTGATGGCGATGCTGAACCCCACGATCACGGCAGCACAAAACAAATAGGTGAAAAACACCCCTGCATCCAGCAACTGCGCAATGGGCGTGTCCGACCCAAAACGAAACAGCATGCACGGCAAAGCAAAAAACAGCACAAAGCCGTTCAGACCCGGAATGGCCTCCAAAGGCAAAAACTTCAACCGGGCCGCCAGGTAGCCACACAAGACCAGGGCAAAAAACGGGAAAGTGACGCGCAGTATTTCAAGCATGGCCTGATTGTCGGGTAAACCAGTAGGTCTACCGGTCGCAGGGCCGACATGCCACGTCAAACGGTCCTTTTCAACTGCCCGGGTCACGGGCGGCCTCGGCCTTCAACGCCCCGTCAAGCCTGACCCGGGTTCAGACCGCTATGATGGCCCGCTTTGCCCTGATTCCTCGACTTCCAACGCCCCCTCCATGTCTGCCGGACTGAACAACGCCCAACTCGAAGCCGTGAACTATGTGTCTGGGCCCTGCCTTGTGCTGGCCGGGGCGGGGTCGGGCAAGACGCGGGTGATCACGCACAAGATCGGGCGCCTGATCGAAGCCGGGCTGGAGCCCAAGCGCATCGCCGCCATCACCTTCACCAACAAGGCCGCTGCCGAAATGCGTGAGCGGGCCAAACAGTTGATTGGCCGCCCCGCCAAGGATGTGCTGATCTGCACCTTTCATGCCCTGGGCGTTCGCATCATGCGCGAAGACGGTGCGGTGCTGGGCCTGAAACCCCAGTTCAGCATCATGGACGCCGACGACGTGACCAGCATTTTGAAAGACTGCGGCGGCACCACCGATGCGGCCACGGCCAGGCAGTGGCAATGGACCATCAGCCTGTGGAAAAACATGGGCCTGAATGCCGAGCAGGCCGCAGCGCAAGCACCCGACGACAACGCCCGGGTGATCGCCCGCATCATGGCGCTTTACCAGGAGCGTTTGAGCGCCTACCAAAGCGTGGACTTTGACGACCTGATCGGCCTGCCCCTGAAATTGCTGGCCGAATTTCCGGAAGTGCGCGAGCGCTGGCAGACCAAGATGGGCCATGTGCTGGTGGACGAATACCAGGACACCAACGCGACGCAATACGAGGTGCTGAAACACCTGGTGGGTGAACGCGCCCGCTTCACGGCGGTGGGCGACGACGACCAGTCCATTTACGGCTGGCGCGGCGCCACGCTGGACAACCTCAAGCGCTTGCCACTGGACTTTCCGCAGCTCAAGGTCATCAAGCTGGAGCAAAACTACCGCTCCACCAGCGCGATCTTGCGGGCGGCCAACAACGTGATCCAGCCCAACCCCAAATTGTTTCCAAAAACCCTGTTTTCAGAGCTGGGTGAAGGCGAGCCAGTGCGCGTGGTCAATGCCGTCAACGAAGAACACGAGGCCGAGCGCACCATCTCGCGCATCCAGTCGATCCGCAGCGGGCATTCGCTCGAATCCAAGCACCGCGAGTTCAAGGACTTTGCGGTTTTGTACCGCGCCAACCACATGGCCAGGCCCTTCGAGCAGGCCCTGCGCCGCGCCAACATCCCCTACAAAGTGTCGGGTGGGCAGAGCTTTTTCGACAAAGCCGAAATCAAGGATCTGTGCGCCTGGTTCCGTTTGTGGATCAACAACGACGATGACCCGGCTTTTTTGCGCGCGGTGACCAGCCCCAAACGCGGCATCGGCCACCAGACCCTGGGCCAGCTGGGCACTTTTGCCACCCAATACAAACTGAGCCTGTTTGAGGCCTTGTTTGCGGGCAGTCTGCCCAGCGCAGTCAACGCCCGGTCTGTGGCGGGTCTGCATGAGTTTGGCCGCTACATCAACGACCTGGAATACCGCGCCCGCCAAACCATGGGCAAGGAAGCGGCCCTGGCCTTTTTGCTGGAATGGCTCAAAGAAATCGGCTACGAGCAGCACCTGTACGACGGCGAAGACAACGAAAAAGTGGCTTCGGCCCGCTGGACCAACGTGCTGGAATTTTGCGACTGGATGGCGGGGCGCTGCGGCGGCGAAATCGAGGACGCCACCGGTGCCCAAGCCACCGAAATCAAGAGCCTGCTCGATGTGGCGCAGACCATTTCGCTGATCTCCACACTGAGCGAACGCGAAAAAGACCAGAACGTGGTCACGCTCTCCACCCTGCACGCCTCCAAGGGGCTGGAATGGCCACATGTGATGCTGGTGGGCGTGAACGAGGGGCTGCTGCCCTTCAAACTGGGCGATGACGACACGCACTCGGGCAAAAGCGATGGCCCCATGAGCGAAGGCATTTTGCTGCGCCTGCAAGAAGAGCGCCGCCTGATGTACGTGGGCATCACCCGCGCCCAGCGCAGCCTGGCCGTGAGCTGGACCCAACGGCGCAAAAAAGGCCGTGACACCGTGGCCGCCCTGCCCAGCCGCTTCATTGCCGAAATGCGGCTCGATGAAAACACCACCCGTGAAGACCCGCGCGAAAAACTCAAAGCCTTGCGCGCCGAGTTTGCCCAGCGTGTTGCCGATGCCGCAGCACAGGCCAAACCATGACACAACAAACCAGCCGAACCACCTCAGGCCGCTGGCTTGGCGCCTTGATCTCCTTGATCGCCTTGCTGGCCCTCAGCGCCTGCAACCTGCTGACCACACGCAGCGCTTGCCCGACGGCACAAGACTTGACGCCCGAAATGCTGTCCGGCCAGTGGACCGTGCAGATCACAGGCGAAATGCCTTGGGCATTGACATTGGGGCCGCACCCGGAACATGCGGGCAGCTTGCGTGGCGAATTGACCCAAGGCCAACAGCGCCATGCGGTGGTGGCTGACCTGGACGATGGCGACTTCACGCTGGAAGAAACCCACGACGGCCAACGCATTGCCGCGACCTGGCAAGGCAGCCTGCCCGCTGCAGGCTGTGGGCGTCAAATTCAGGGCCAGAGGACACTGGCAGGCCAGAACAGCCGCAGCTTTCTGATCACCCGCACACCTTGACGAACCCGCTTTTGCTGCTGTGTGATCCAGCCTGCCAGATGGCGCTGGATTTCTCACGCAAAATACAAGCCTCCACCTCCAGGGCATTTGATTGATGAACGCGTACACCGACCTCCAAGCACCCCCGAAGCGAAAGCTCCTCGGTCTGGCCGCGGTGGTCGTTTTGCATGCCTTGCTTTTTTGGGCCATCCAGGCAGGGCTGGCCCGCACAGTCATTCAAAAAATGCCGACGGTGGTGCAAGCGCTCTTGCTGGAAGAAAAGCGGCCCGAACCGCCGCCTTTGCCGCCCTTGCCGCCAACACCGCCAGCGCCACCCGCACCCGCACCCCCTAAAACCACACCGCTGCCCCCAGCCTTTGTGCCCCCCGCCGACACACCGGCGCCAACCGCAGCCCCCAACGCCATCGCAGCGGTCACCGCCACGCCTTCCGCGGCAGCACCTGCACCGGCAACAGTGAGCGCGCCCACCGCACCACCTCGTGCACCCGCGCGCACAGTGGCCAGCGTCAACATGGCCCAGTGCGAAAAGCCCGACTATCCCAGCGCGTCCAGGCGGATGGAAGAAGAAGGCACGGTGAGCTTGCGTTTTCTGGTGGGCGCCGATGGCAAAGTCATCCAGTCCGAGGTCGAGAAAAGCTCCGGCTACAAACGCCTGGACGAAGCGGCTCGGGCCGGGTTGTCAAAATGCCAGTTCAAGCCCGCCATGGTCGATGGCAAACCAGAGCAAGCCTGGGCCAGCATCAAATACACCTGGCGGCTGGAATGATGCCGCTTGCCACTTCCCACGGCCCAGCAACTTCACACGCCACAGCCAATTCACATGATCCAAAGCAAAGGATGCTTACCGATGTTCACCATTAAAAACACCCTGTCCGGTGCCGCTTTGTGGGCCAGCCTGCTGATGGCGGGCCACAGCTTGGCAGCGCCCCCCCAAGAAGCGCCCGCAGCGCCAACGGCCAGCAGCGCAGCGGCAGCCCCAGCTGCAGCTGCAACTGCAGCCACTTTGGCACCGGCCGCAAGCGCTGCGCCTGAAGACAACCCCTACGGCCTGGGTGCCTTGTGGGCACAAGGCGATGCGGTGGCCAAAGGCACGCTGTTGATTCTGGTGCTCATGAGCATGGGCAGCTGGTACGTGATCTTCACCAAGTTCACCGAGCAATCCAGGATGCTGAAATTTGCCAAAGCCGCGCAAGCCAACTTTTGGGCCTCGGGTTCTGTTCGGGAAGCCGCCGACGCGCTGGATGCAGCCAGCCCCTTTCGCTTCATTGCCGAGAAGGGCCTGGAGGGCGCCAGCAAACACGGGGGCTTGCTGGGCAACGTGGACTTCAACACCTGGGTCACGATGAGCATCCAGCGGGCCATGGGCACCGTGCAAAGCCGCATGCAGGACGGCCTGGCGGTGTTGGCCACCGTGGGCTCCACCGCACCTTTTGTCGGCTTGTTCGGTACCGTGTGGGGCATCTACCATGCCCTGGTGAAGATCGGCATGTCGGGCCAGGCCAGCATCGACAAAGTGGCTGGCCCCGTGGGTGAGGCATTGATCATGACCGCCATCGGTCTGGCGGTGGCCGTGCCTGCTGTGCTGGGCTACAACTGGCTGGTGCGCCGCAACAAGGCGGTGATGGAAGAGGTCAACGCCTTTGGCGCCGACCTGCACGCCGTCTTGCTGGCCTCGGCGAAAAAATAATGGCCATGAACCTCGGCCCCACGCTCGGGCCCACCGACGAAGACGAGGTGATCGGCACCATCAACACCACCCCTCTGGTGGATGTGATGCTGGTGCTGCTGATCATCTTCCTGATCACCATTCCCGTGGTCACCACCTCCATCAAGCTGGATTTGCCCAAAGAGCAAAACGTGGTGCGCCAAGCCAAGCCGGAAACGCTGATCATCTCGGTCAACAAGGCAGGGCAGATTTACCTGTACGACACCCCGGTGAAAAACACAACCGACCTGCTGGAACGGCTGAAGAAGTTTTCAGCCATGAAGCCGCAGCCCGAGGTGCAAATTCGGGGTGACGCACAAAGCGAGTTTGAATCGGTCGGGCGCGTCATGTATGCCGTGCAACGTGCGGGCATCACCCAGGTCGGCTTCATCACCGACCCGGCCCCCTGAACCCCCAAGGACAAGCACATGGCCATGAATCTGGGCACCGGCAGCAGCGATGAACCCGAGGTGATGATGGACATCAACACCACGCCCTTGATCGACGTGATGCTGGTGCTGATCATCATGCTGATCATCACCATCCCCGCGCAATTGCACTCGGTCAATCTGGACATGCCCGTGGCCACGAGCACACCCCAGAAAATCGACCCCATGGTGGTCAAAATCGACATCGAGGCCGATGGCGGCTTGCGCTGGAACGGGCAGACCTTGCCCAACAGGCAAGCGCTGGAAACCAAATTGTCGGAAGCCGCCGCCATGCAGCCCCAACCCGAGCTGCACATCCGTTCACATGGCAAAGCCAAGTACGAAGCAGCAGCGATGGTGCTGGCCAGTGCGCAGCGCTCGGGCCTGACCAAGCTGGGCATTGTGGGCAGCGAAAGATTTGCCAACTGACTCGCTGCACGCCCAAGAAAAAAGCCGCTACAAGAGCGGCTTTTTCACGGGGCAAGACAAACGATCAGTCGGCGTATTTGCCTGCCGCATCGACAGCAGCCTTGATCTTGATCATTTCTGCCGCCACAAACTTCTTGTGCTCAGCCGGGTCGGAACGCTTGTCGGCCACCACCAAAGCGCCCAAGTCCTGGTTTTTCTTGATGAAATCGGGGTCTTTCAACACCTTCTTCAGGGCATCGTTCAATGTTTTGGTGACCGCTGCAGGCGTGCCTTTGGGGGCGTACAAACCGTGCCAAATGGTCAGGTCAAAATTCTTCACCCCCATCTCTTGCAAGCTGGGGTAGTGCTTGAGCACGGCGTGCGTGCCCAGTGGCTTGGCGGTGGTCACCGCAAATGCCTTGACACGGCCACCTTCAATTTGCGCCACGGTGTTGGTGGTCTGGTCACACATGACATCCACCTGGCCGCCAATCAGCGCGGTCATGGCCGGCGCCGTGCCGCCAAACGGGATGGTGGTCATCGCGTCTTTGGTCTGCAGGTTGGACTGCCACAGCAGGCCGCAAATGTGCGAGGCCGATCCCAGACCCGCGTGGGCAATGTTCAACTTGCCGGCGTTGGCGCGGATGTAGTTCTCGAAGTCGCGGTAGGTGTTGGCAGGCAATTGGGGCTTGCCGATCAAGGTCATGGGCACATCGTTGACCATGCCCAAAAACTCGAAGTCTTCCAGTGGCTTGTAGGCGATCTTGCGGTAGAGCGCTGGTGTAGCGGCCATGCCGATGTGGAACAACAAGAGCGTGTGGCCATCGGGGTTGGCTTTGGCCACCTTGGTGGCACCGATCGTGCCACCGGCACCTGCGGCGTTTTCGACCACAAAATTGCTGCCGGGGATCTGCTTTCGCATGGCCTCGGCCAAGTCGCGGGCCACACGGTCCGTTGGGCCACCCGCGGTGAACGGCACCACGATGGAAACAGGCTTGGAACCTGGGAAGGCCTGGGCTTGGGCGCCCACGGATACAACAGCCAAAGCGGCGAGGGCAATCCAATGCTTCATTCAAACACTCCTAAAAATGACTTAACAGTTTAAAACCATTAAGAGTGTCGTTAAATCGCGGAAAGTACTTAGCGACTTACCCTTGTTTGACCTTGGCTGTGCAATGGAATTGGCCCCTCCAGGCGCCCGACTCACTGGTAACTGCGGGCGTCTTCAATGACCTTGCCGTCATTGGCCAGACTGCCGGGTGCCACCAGATGGACGTCGCCACGCAATTTGGTGACATCGCGCACGGCCTCAGAGACCCTCTGCTTGAGCGCGTCATCGGCCATCCGGTTGGTTTCTACGTGCAGCGCCATCTGGTCATTGGCCATTTCACCGGTCACCACCAAACGGGCCTTGGTGAGTTCGGGAAAGCGTTTGACGATTTCGGCCACCTGGCCTGGATGCACAAACATGCCCCGGATCTTGGTGGTCTGGTCGGCGCGGCCCATCCAGCCCTTGATGCGCAAACCGGTGCGTCCCGTGGGGCAGGTGCCAGGCAATATGGCCGACAGGTCGCCCGTGCCAAACCGCACCAAAGGGTAGTCGGGGTTGAGCGAGGTCACCACCAACTCGCCCACTTCGCCTTCGGGCACCGGGTCGCCGGTGCCGGGGCGCACGATCTCGACGATCACGCCTTCGTCCAGCACCAGGCCTTCACGCGACGCCGTCTCGTAGGCGATCAGGCCCACATCGGCTGTGGCGTAGCACTGGTAGGCGTCCACGCCGTGCGCCGTCATCCAGTCGCGCAGGCTGGGCGGGAAAGCCTCGCCAGACACCAAGGCCTTGCGCAGGCTGGGCAAGGTCACCCCCATCTCGGCGGTTTTTTCGAGGATGATTTTCAGAAAGCTGGGCGTGCCGATGTAGCCCGCAGGCTGCAACTCGGCCATGGCGCCCACCTGCTGCTCGGTCTGACCCGTGCCGCCCGCGAACACCGTGCAACCCAGCGCATGGGCACCCGTTTCCATCATCGAGCCTGCGGGTGTGAAGTGGTAACTGAAGCAGTTGTGAATCAGTTCGCCCGGGCGAAAGCCTGCCGCAAAAATGGCCCGCGCCATGCGCCAGTAATCGGCACGTGTGCCTTCGGGCTCATAAATGGTGCCAGGGCTGGCAAACACACGGGGCATGGCTTTGCCAAAACCCAGGGCGCTGAAGCCGCCGAACACCGAACCACCGGCGGCGCGAGCCGATTTTTGGCGATCCAGCAATTCATGTTTGCGAATCACCGGCAACCGGGCCAGTGCAGCGCGGTTGTTCACGCTGGCAGCGTCCACATCCTTGAGCAGCTCGGCAAATGCCGGGGCATGGGCCTTGGCATGCGCGACCTGCGCGGGCAAAGCGGCCATCAAAGCGGCTTCTCGGTCTTGTGGTGTGCGTGTTTCCAACGCATCAAAGTGCTGGGGCATGGATGGCTTTCTGGGGTACTGCTGGAAGAAAGGGATAGGCCAAGGGTCAGCGCATCAAGCCAGCCAGCGTTTGCGGCGCTTGTAGCTCTTGACATCCTTGAAACTCTTGCGCTCGCCACCGCCCATGCCCAGGTAAAACTCTTTCACGTCTTCGTTGGTGCGCAGGTCTTCGGCCACACCGTCCATCACCACGCGGCCCGACTCCATGATGTAGCCATAGTCGGCAAACTTCAGGGCCATGTTGGTGTTTTGTTCGGCGATCAGGAAAGTGACTTTTTCCTTCTCGTTCAGGTCTTTCACGATGTTGAAGACCTCTTCAACGATCTGAGGCGCCAGGCCCATGGAGGGCTCATCGAGCAGCACCATGTTGGGGTTGGACATCAAGGCGCGGCCAATCGCGCACATCTGCTGCTCACCACCCGAGGTGTAGGCCGCTTGCGATGTGCGGCGGGTCTTGAGGCGTGGAAAATAGTTGTACACCTTTTCCAGGTTGGCCGCGATCTCGCCCTTGTCGGTGCGTGTGTAGCTGCCGGTCATCAGGTTTTCTTCGATCGTCAGGTGCGCAAAGCAATGGCGACCCTCCATCACCTGCACCACGCCCCGGTTCACCAGGTCGGCAGGCGACAGGTTTTCGATGCGTTCACCACGCAGCTCGATGCTGCCCTTGGTGACTTCGCCACGCTCGCCCTTGAGCAAGTTGGAGACCGCGCGCAGCGTGGTGGTTTTGCCGGCGCCATTGCCGCCCAGCAAGGCCACGATGCCTTGCTCGGGCACTTGCAGTGAGACGCCCTTGAGCACCAGGATGACGTGGTTGTAAATGACTTCGATGCCATTGACGTTGAGAATGATTTTTTTGTCACTCATCGAATTTGCCTTTTCTACTTTAGAGGTTCACCCCAGATGAAACCGCTGCACGCAAGGGTTTCATCTGGCAGCTGCCGGGGCAGCTGCGGCCCACCGCTTGCGCGGCAGACCCGGCACCGATCAGGACTGGCAATCCGCAGGAGTGCGGCGTGTCAGCTTCTTCTCGGACGCATATTTGTCGGCAGAAGACTTCACCATAGGCTTGATGATTTGCTCATCTGCCTGAAGCCAATCGGATGCCCAAACAAATTTGCTGCCATCCCATGTGTGTACACGTGCCCATGCAGAGCCCATGTGATCAGCACAAGATGTCGACACGGGACGCATCACACCCTTGAACCCGAGCGCATCGAGCTTGGGCTGTGTCAGGTTCAGGTTTTCATAACCCCAACGGGCCTGCTCACCGGTCATGGGCTTGCCCTTGCCGTACTTCTCTTGGGCCTGGCGCACGCCCTCCACAGCCAACATGGCCCCCACAACACCGCGCATGTAGAGAACCTCACCCACTTCAGCCTTGGGTCCTGTTCCCTGGCCCTTGTCATGCACTTTGGTCAGGATTTCCTTGACCACAGCCGACTGTGGTTCTGCGCCGTGTTGCATCATCACCGCGTTGTAGCCTTTGGCGGCAGCGCCAATGTCCTTGATGTCCGGCTCGGCGCCAGACCACCAGGTGCCGAACATCTTTTCACGGGGATAACCTGTTGCAATGGCCTCCTTGATCGATGTAGCGGTCATGACACCCCAGGTTTGCAGCATCACGTAGTCAGGCCGCTGCTGGCGAATTTGCAACCAGATGGCTTTTTGCTCCACCCCAGGGGCAGGAATCGGCAGCAACTGCAGTGTGAAGCCATGCATTGCAGCACGCTCTTGCACGATCGGGAGCAGTTCTTTGCCAAACGGACTGTCGTGGTAACCCACGGCAATTTTTTTACCCTTGAGCTTGTCCCAACCACCGGCTTCCTTGGCAATGTGTTGCAGCACGACATCGCCAGCAACCCAGTAATGCCCAATCAATGGGAAATTCCATTTGAATACCCCGCCATCTGCCGAATCACTGCGGCCGTAACCCGATGTGATCATGGGAATCTTGTCGCCAGGGATTTTTTCGGTCAACGCAAAAGTGATACCGGTGGACAAGGGCTGAAATACCGTGGCACCGCCGTGCTTGCCCTTGAGTCGCTCGTAGCACTCAACGCCGCGGTCTGTGGCGTAGGCCGTTTCACACTCTTCAACCAATGTCTTGACGCCGTTGATGCCGCCGCGCAAATTGACCAGCTTCATGTAGTCGGCATAGCCGTTTGCAAACGGTGTTGCATTGGGGGCAACAGGACCGGTACGCCCGGTCAAGCTGGGGAAAAACTGTACTTTCTCTTGCGCCATAACCAGCGTACTGGTCACTGCTGCAGAAAAACCCGCACAAGCCAGAGTGGCAAGCAAGGCTATTTTTTTGAGTTTCATGAAACTGTCTCCTTCAATCATTTGTGAAAAAATCAATGGGCCCATCATTCAAGTTTCGCGGGTGTTTGCAAACGCTGTCACCAGCCGCGTGCAACACACCCCCTCACTCAGTGCGGGAAGGGCCACAACCGCAACTTCTGCTTGGCAATGCTCCAGAGCTTGGCCAAACCATGCGGCTCGGCAATCAAGAACCAGACAATCAATGCGCCAAAAATCATGTACTCGGCGTGTGACACGGTCGCCGTGGAAATCTCTACACCGATCATCAAGCCCAAAGCAGGCAAAAATTGGTTCAGGAAAATGGGCAAGACGACGATAAAGGCTGCGCCAAAAAAACTGCCCATGATGGAACCCATGCCGCCAATGATCACCATGAACAGCAACTGAAACGAACGGTCAATGGAAAAGGCAGCCGGCTCCCAAGAGCCCAGGTGCACAAAGCCCCACAAACCACCCGCCACGCCAACAATGAAAGAACTGACGGCAAATGCGCTGAGCTTGGCGTACATGGGGCGAATCCCGATGACCGCAGCAGCAACGTCCATGTCTCGAATGGCCATCCACTCACGGCCAATGGCCGAGCGCACCAGGTTTTTGGCGAGCAGGCCAAAGACCACCAGAAAACCCAAGGCAAAAAGGTATTTCTCAACCGGTGTGTTGATGACCCAACCCATCACCTGCAAGTCAGACACCGCCACCGAGCCCGATGAACTGTTGTTGGTGAACCAGCCAATCCGGCTGAAGGCCCAATCGCAAAAGAACTGTGCCGCCAAGGTCGCCACCGCCAGGTACAAACCTTTCACCCGCAAACTGGGAACACCAAAAACAATGCCCACCAAAGTCGCAAAAAAACCGCCAGACAGCAGCGCCAATATCACCGGCATGCCCTCAATGCGCACATAGGTGTTGTAGGCCATATATGCCCCTACAGCCATGAAGGCACCAGAGCCGAGTGAAATTTGCCCGCAATACCCCACCAATATATTGACCCCCAAGGCCGCCAGGGACAGGATCAAGAAGGGGATCAAAATGGCGCGAAACATGTACTCATCGGCGAACATGGGAACACCGAAAATAGCGAATGCAATGAGGGCCAAAATAACCCAACGGTCTTGCGCGATGGCAAAGATCTGCTGATCGCTGCGATAGGATGTTTTGAACTGACCGTTTTCTCTGTAGAACATTTTTCTTCCTTATACGCGGTCAATGATTTTTTCGCCAAACAAGCCTTGAGGCCTGAACAGCAAGAACACCAGCGCCAGCATGTAGGCAAACCAGATCTCGATGCCTCCACCCACATAGGGGCCCAGATACACCTCAGACAGTTTTTCGCCCACACCGATGATCAGACCGCCAATGATGGCGCCAGGCACCGAGGTCAGGCCACCCAAAATGATCACCGGCAAGGCACGCAAGGCCACCGTCGTCAATGAAAACTGAACCCCCAGTTTCGAGCCCCAGATGATGCCGGCCACCAAGGC
>CAIZSE010000109.1 GCA_903935585.1 uncultured Burkholderiales bacterium
CCTCTGAGCCCGCTCGGGTGGGCTGGGTAAAATCACCGGATTGGGACTTTGACTGTCCTGCACGGCATCTGCTGAGGTGCCGTTTTCTTTTTTGAAAAGACCCCGCCATGAGCAACGCCCCCACCGCCCCGGCCCATCAGCCCGGCCTTGAAAGCCTGTCCAAATCCTTTGAGCCTGCCGCCCTGGAAGCGCATTGGGGACCTGAATGGGAAAAACGCGGTTACGGCGTGGCAGGTTTTCGGGGCACGGGAGCCCCTGTGGGCAATGCCCCAGCCTTTGCCATCCAGTTGCCACCACCCAATGTGACCGGCACGCTGCACATGGGCCATGCGTTCAACCAGACCATCATGGACTCGTTGACCCGCTACCACCGCATGTTGGGCTTCAACACCGCCTGGGTTCCCGGCACGGACCACGCCGGCATTGCCACCCAGATCGTGGTGGAGCGCCAGCTGCAAGCCCAAGGCATCAGCCGCCACGACATGGGCCCCACGCCCGCCGAGGCACGCAAGAATTTTGTGGCCAAGGTCTGGGAGTGGAAAGAAGAATCAGGCAGCACCATCACCCGCCAGATGCGCCGCCTGGGCGACAGCGTGGACTGGAGCCGCGAATACTTCACCATGGACCCCAAGTTGTCCAAAACCGTGACCGAGACCTTTGTCCAGCTGTATGAACAAGGCCTGATTTACCGGGGCAAGCGTCTGGTGAACTGGGACCCGGTGCTGATGAGCGCAGTATCTGACCTTGAAGTGGAAAGCGCCGAAGAAGACGGGTCGATGTGGAACATCCGTTATGACTTGGCAGATGGATCTGGCAGCCTGACCGTGGCCACCACCCGACCCGAAACCCTGTTGGGCGACGTGGCCGTGATGGTCCACCCCGAAGACGAGCGCTACAAGCACCTGATCGGCCAACAGGTCAATTTGCCGCTTTGCGACCGAACCATCCCCGTGATCGCGGACGACTACGTGGACAAGGATTTCGGCACGGGCGTCGTCAAGGTCACGCCCGCACACGACCAGAACGACTACGCCGTAGGCCAGCGCCACAAGCTGGACACCATTTGCGTGCTCAACCTGGATGCGACCATCAACCACAATGCCCCCGAAAAATACCGGGGGCTCGACCGCTTTGTGGCCCGCAAGGCCGTGGTGGCCGATCTGGACACTTTGGGCGCATTGGTCGAGGTTAAAAAACACAAGCTGATGGTGCCGCGCTGCGCACGCACAGGCCAGGTGATTGAGCCCATGCTCACCGACCAGTGGTTTGTCGCCATGAACAAGGTCAGCCCGATCGACCCCACCGGCAAAAGCATCGCGCAAAAAGCCATCGACGCCGTTCAGTCTGGCGAGGTCAGTTTTGTGCCCGAAAACTGGGTCAACACCTACAACCAGTGGATGAACAACATCCAGGACTGGTGCATCAGCCGCCAACTCTGGTGGGGCCACCAAATACCGGCTTGGTACGACGAAGAAGGCCACGTCTATGTGGGCCGCGATGAAGCCGAAGCACAGGCCCAGGCCGACAAGGTGTCGCCGGGCAAAAAACTCAAACGCGATGAAGACGTGCTGGACACCTGGTACTCATCGGCACTGGTGCCCTTCAGCACCATGGGCTGGGGCAACAACAACAACAACAACAACAACAACAACGATAGCCAAGCCAACAACGCAGCTGGCGAGCGTGCCGGAGCCGGACGCAGCGACATTGCGAGCGAAGCGAGTGGGAGCAAGACCGGTTCCGGTGCGCTCGCCAGCGGAACCAGCGCCAGCGCCAGCGGAACCAACGCCAACGCCAACAACAGCCAAAGCGACTACGACCTGTACCTGCCCTCTTCGGTATTGGTGACAGGCTACGACATCATCTTCTTCTGGGTCGCCCGGATGATCATGATGACCACCCACTTCACGGGCAAGGTGCCTTTCAAACACGTCTACATCCACGGCCTGGTGCTGGACGCCCAAGGCAAGAAGATGAGCAAGTCCGAGGGCAACGTGCTCGACCCGGTGGACCTGATCGACGGCATCACGCTCGAACCCCTGCTGGAAAAACGCACACAGGGCCTGCGCAAACCGGAGACTGCACCCAAGGTGCGCAAGCAAACTGAAAAAGAATTCCCCGAAGGCATCCCGGCCTACGGTGCCGATGCATTGCGCTTCACCTTTGCGGCACTGGCCTCGCTGGGCCGCAGCATCAACTTCGACAGCAAGCGCTGCGAAGGCTACCGCAACTTCTGCAACAAATTGTGGAACGCCACCCGCTTCGTGCTGATGAACTGCGAAGGCCAGGACTGCGGCCTGAAAGAGCACACCAAACAAGAGTGCGCCGTTGGCGGCCCTGCGCAGGGTTACCTGAGCTTCAGCCAGGCCGACCGCTGGATCGTCTCGCAACTGCAGCGCGTCGAAGCCGAAGTGGCCAAAGGCTTTGCCGAATACCGCCTCGACAACGTTGCCAACACCATTTATGACTTTGTCTGGAACGAGTTTTGTGACTGGTACCTGGAGATTGCCAAGGTACAAATCAACACGGGCGACGATTCGCAAAAGCGCGCCACACGCCGCACGCTGATCCGCACCCTGGAAACCATCCAGCGACTGGCGCACCCCATCATCCCCTTCATCACCGAAGAGCTCTGGCAAAAAGTCTCGGTTGTGGCCGGGCGCTCAGGCGCATCGGTGAGCATCTCGGCCTACCCAGTGAGTCAGCCCGATCGCATCGACGAAAAGGCCGAGGCGCACGTGGCCAAACTCAAGACCCTGGTGGACGCCTGCCGCAACTTGCGCGGAGAGATGAACGTCTCGCCTGCCACGCGCATGCCCATGTACGTGCTGGGCGATACCGAGTTCATGCAAGGCGCAGCACCCGTGCTGCAGTCACTGGCCAAACTGAGTGAGGTCAAGGTCTTCACCGACGAAGCCGAATGGGTGGCCGCAGCACAAGCCGCACCAGTGGCCGTGGTGGGCGATGCCCGCTTGTGCCTTTTCATGGAAGTGGATGCCGCAGCAGAAAAAATCCGCATGACCAAAGAAGCAGCGCGTCTGGAAGGCGAAATCAGCAAAGCCACGGCCAAGCTGAGCAACGAAGCTTTTGTGGCCAAAGCGCCCCCTGCCGTGATCGACGAAGCCAAGAAACGCGTTGCCGAGTTCAGCGCCACGCTCGACAAAATTCGCCAGCAACTGCAACGCTTGGGCTGAGGCCACTGAAGGAAACCACCATGAGCCACAACGTCATTCGCAAAGCCGTGTTCCCGGTCGCTGGTCTGGGCACACGCTTTTTACCTGCGACCAAAGCAGCGCCCAAAGAAATGCTGCCGGTGGTTGACAAGCCGCTGATTCAGTACGCGGTGGAGGAAGCCTACAGCGCAGGTGTGCGGCACATGATCTTTGTCACAGGCCGCAGCAAGCGGGCCATCGAAGACCACTTCGACACCGCTTACGAGCTTGAAAACGAACTCGAAACAGCGCACAAAGACGAACTGTTGGCCTTGGTGCGTTCGGTGCAGCCCGACGACATGGTCTGTGCTTATGTGCGCCAACCCCGATCTCTGGGCCTGGGCCATGCGGTGCTGTGCGCCGAAGCCATGGTCGGCAACGAGCCCTTTGCCGTTTTGCTGGCCGATGACTTGATGGTGGGTTTGCAAGGTGGGCCATCGGTGTTGGCTCAAATGGTGGCGGCGCACACGCAACAAGGCCGCTCTATTTTGGCGGTGCAAGAAGTGCCTCTTGAACATGTCAAGCGCTACGGCATCGTGGCGGGTGAGCCGGCTGGCAAACAGCTGATGCGCGTCGAAAAAATCGTGGAAAAGCCCAGCCCCGACAAAGCCCCTTCACGGATGGGTGTGGCGGGCCGCTACATCCTGACGCCGGGCATCTTCGACGAAATTCGCAACCAGCCCACGGGTGTGGGGGGCGAGATCCAGTTGACCGATGCCATCGCCCGCCTCATGCAACGCGAGGCGGTCTATGCTTTCCAGTACGAAGGCAAACGCTACGACTGCGGCAGCAAAGAAGGTTTTTTAGAGGCCACCGTAGAACTGGCCTTGCAGCACCCGCAAGTGGGCGCATCGTTTCGCGAATACCTCAAGGGTTTGAGCCTCTGATCAACAGACCTCAACGCCGCTTAAGACCAAAAACGAAACTGGTTTCGGTCTTTTCCTGCAAGACCAATTCGTGGCCTGTCTGCCTTGCAAACGCCTCGAAATCGCGCCAGGCACCAGGGTCGGTGGCAGTCACCTTGAGCAACTGGCCACTGGTCAGATCATTCAAAGCCTTCTTGGCCTTCAGGATGGGCAAGGGGCAATTCAGGCCGCTGGTGTCA
>CAIZSE010000110.1 GCA_903935585.1 uncultured Burkholderiales bacterium
CGCGAACGCCTGGGCGAATAAGCCATGAACGATCAGCCCACCCACGATCAAACCCAGGATGACAGCACCCACACCATCAGTTGGGTGAGCTACATCCTGCATCTGCTGGTGGCCGTCAGTGCCATCGTGCCGGGGGCGCAATTGGGCCCGGCTTTGCTGCTGGTGGCGCTGGTGATTGATCTGGTCAAAAAAGGCGATGCGCACGGCTGGGAGGCCACTCATTTCAGTTTTCGCATCCGTACCGTGCTGTGGGCCGCACTGCTGTATCTTGTGACCTTGCCCCTGTGGTTTTTCTTTGTTTTCCCAGGTTGGCTGGCCTGGGTGGCCGTCTCCATCTGGTTTTTGTACCGCATCGTGCTGGGCATGGTGCGCCTGAACGGGCAGCGCCCTGTCACGGATTGATCCTGTTGATTTTGAACCCGAGCGCACCATGACCGACGAGAACTGTATTTTTTGCAAAATCATTGCGGGCAAGATCCCCTCGCGCAAGCTGCATGAAGACGAACATGTGTTCGCCTTCCATGACATCGCGCCCTGGGCGCCTGTGCATTTCCTGATCATTCCCAAGTTGCACATCCTCTCGATGGCGCAATTGGCGCCGGAACATGCGGGCTTGATGGGGCATATGATGACTTTGGCCCCCAAACTCGCCTTGCAAGCAGGTTGCAAGCCTTACCCTGAGGGGGGCTTTCGCATCGTGGTCAACAACGGCGTCGAAGGTGGGCAAGAGGTACACCACCTGCACATGCATGTCATGGGTGGACCACGGCCCTGGCTCAGGGCTTGAATCGGGCTTGAAAACAAGGCAGCGGGCCTCAATTCCTTGTTGGATCAAGGCAGATCGGGTTCGAGGGTCGTGAACCCTTAGAATCCAGCAACTACGTAGGAGATTTCCATGGGTTCCTTTTCCATTTGGCACTGGCTGATCGTGTTGTTGATCGTGGTCATGGTGTTTGGCACCAAAAAGCTCAAGAACATGGGCTCTGACCTGGGCGGCGCCGTCAAAGGTTTCAAAGACGGCATGAAAGAGGGCGGCACCAAGCCTGAAGAGGGGGCGCCTGTCACGGGTCAAGTGGCTTCTTCGGTCCAGTCAGAAAAAACCACCATCGATGTTGAAGCCAAGACCAAGTCTTGATGCCTGACCGCCTGATCGTTGCCCTGTGCTGGATTTAAGTTTTTCCAAAATGGCGCTGATTGGCGTCGTGGCGCTGGTCGTCATTGGTCCCGAAAAGCTGCCCAAAGTGGCCCGTACGCTGGGTGCTTTGCTGGGCAAAGCGCAGCGCTACGTGGCCGATGTGAAGGCCGAGGTCAACCGGTCCATGGACCTGGAAGAACTCAAGAAAATGAAAGAGACCATGGAGACGGCTGCTCGCGATGTCGAGCAGTCGGTCCAGACCACGGCCACAGACTTTGAAAAAGACTGGGCCGATACCACGGCGGGTTTGGCACAAGACTTGCCCGAACTCGAGACGCCGCCACCCAGCTACAAGCATCCGGAAAAAAATTGGCGCCTCAAGCGAGGTGCGATGCCCCAGTGGTACAAAGCCCGTTCCGGGGTGCGTACCAAAGCGCTTTCAGGTGCGGCACGCGTGGCCCGTTACCGGCCCAAGTCCCTCAATTCTGTGTGATGTCAGCGCACCCCCGGTGCGCGCCGTCCAACCGACCTCTTCATGTCCGATACCCCATCCCAGCCCGACGACGAACTCAAGGGTTCCGAGCAACCTTTCGTGGCGCACCTGATCGAACTGCGCGATCGCCTGATCTGGGCCGTGGCGGCCGTGGCGGTGGCGGCTGCAGTGCTGGCCATCTTTCCCGGCCCAGGCAATTTGTACGATATTTTGGCCGCGCCCTTGGTGGTGCATTTGCCCAAAGGGGCAACGCTGATCGCCACCTCGGTCATCTCGCCTTTCATGGTGCCCCTCAAAATTTTGCTGATGGCCGCATTCCTGATCGCATTGCCCGTGGTGCTGTACCAGGTGTGGGCCTTCGTGGCGCCTGGCCTGTATGCCCATGAGAAAAAACTGGTGATGCCCCTGGTGGTGTCCAGCACCTTGCTGTTTTTCATTGGCGTGGCGTTTTGTTACTTTTTTGTGTTCGGTCAGGTGTTCAGCTTCATCCAGAGCTTTGCCCCCAAAAGCATCACCGCTGCACCTGACATCGAGGCGTATTTGAGCTTTGTGCTGTCCATGTTCCTGGCCTTTGGCCTGGCTTTTGAGGTGCCTGTGGCGGTGGTGGTGCTGGCCCGGATGGGCGTTGTCACCGTTCAAAAGCTCAAGGATTTCCGGGGCTACTTCGTGGTGCTGGCTTTTGTGATTGCCGCTGTGGTCACCCCCCCCGACGTGGTGTCTCAACTGGCATTGGCCATCCCGATGTGTTTGCTCTACGAGTTGGGCATCTGGGCCGCACAAATTTTCATCAAGCACACACAGCCGCCAGCAGAGCCCGAAGAGACTGCTTGATCTGCAGGCTTCCTAGCGCCGGGGCTTGCTGGCAGCGGGTCGTTCACCTGGGGTGAGGCTCAGGTTCACTTCACCTTGTCGACGCCAGATGTTCACCTGGGCGGGTTCACCCGGCTTCAGGCTGGCGACCTGGGTCAACAACTCGGCCACATTGCGCACGGGTTGCCCAGCCACTTTGACGATCACATCGCCTGGGCGAATGCCCGCATTGGAGGCTGGTCCATTTTTGAGCACACCGGTGATCACGACGCCAGCCGGCAAGGCCTGGCCCGTCTTGGGCAATTGGAAGCTTTCAGCCAATTCGGGCGACATGTCCTGGGGCTCGACCCCTATCCATCCCCGAATGACTTTGCCGTTTTTCAGCAAATCCTGCATGACTTGTTTGGCCGTGGAGATCGGAATGGCAAAGCCGATGCCCATGTTGCCGCCAGAACGCGAATAAATTGCGGTGTTGATGCCCATCAGGTTGCCATTCACATCGACCAGCGCACCGCCCGAGTTGCCCGGGTTGATCGCGGCATCGGTCTGGATGAAATTTTCAAAGGTGTTGATGCCCAGCTGGCTGCGGCCCAAAGCACTGACAATGCCGGACGTCACGGTTTGACCCACGCCAAAAGGGTTGCCAATCGCCAGCACAATATCCCCAACTTCAAGGTCTTGGGTTTGACCCAAAACGATGACAGGCAATTTGTCGAGATTGATTTTGAGCAGGGCCAGGTCGGTGTCGGGGTCTGTGCCAATGACTTTGGCCGCAGCGCGCCTGCCATCGGCCAGCACCACCTCGATGTCGTCGGCGTCTTCGATCACATGGTTGTTGGTCAGAATATGGCCTTCGGGGCTGACGATGACGCCACTGCCCAAGCCTGCCGGGTTTTGTTCTTCTTGCTCACCATAGAAAAACTTGAACCAGGGTTCCTGGCTTTGTGGGTTCTGGGTTTTGGCTTTGCTGGTGTTGATGCTGACAACGGCAGGAGAAGCCATGCGGGCGGGAGCGCTCAGACTGCCAGCAGGGCGGTTCAGGGGCGAACCTGCCGGTGCCTGCAGCAAGGTCATGCCATCGGCAGATCGCTGCGCGCCGCGCAGCCACGCGGGCTGAAGGGTGGCGACCACAAACCAGACCGCCAGCAGAACGGTCACCCATTGGGAAAATAAAAGCCAGTAACGTTTCATGGTCTCACATTCTCCTTGATTCACAGTCAATGCTCAGGTGCCTTGCGCCACAATACCCATCCAAGCCCCTAAACACGCCGCCATGACCCATGCCAATACCCTGTGCCAGGCATTTGATGCCCTGCTCCAACCTGAAAGATTCCGCGACTACGGTCCGAACGGCTTGCAGGTCGAAGGTGACCGAGAGGTGAAGTTGCTGGTCAGTGGTGTCACAGCCAGCCGGGCCCTGATTGAAGCCGCCATTGAAGCCAATGCCGATGCCATTTTTGTGCACCACGGCTTGTTCTGGCGTGGCCAGGATGGGCGCGTCGTCGGCTGGATGCGC
>CAIZSE010000111.1 GCA_903935585.1 uncultured Burkholderiales bacterium
GCTTGGGTGCCCAGCTTCAAGCCAGCGGTGTTTTCGGCACTTTGCGATGCAGTGAATACAGCGGCGACATCGGTGAAAGTATTGAGGACGGAAACGTCGTTGTCTTGCAGTTCGTCCAGCTGGCTAAGAACGGCTTTTTGGGCCGCCAGCATTTGCGTCAAGGCACCTGTGGCCGAGCCAGGGTTGGTGGCATTGGCCGTGATCGCATTGCCGGTCAAGGTCGTGATCAGGCTGTTGGTCGATGCGACCGAGGTGGCCACCGCTGCATTGGCCGCTGAGAGTTTGGTGCTGTCCATGGCAAATGAACCACCGGTTGCCGTGGCTGCTGTCGTTGCTGCAGTGCTGGCACTGGTCAATATCGCGGTCAGGCTGTCGCTGTCGCCCAAGGCCACTGTTTCACCGCTTGCAGCCGCTTCGTTGATGGCGGCGACAATGCCCTGGACAATGAAATTTGAAAATGTGGACATGGAGGGCACGCCCCCCGAAGCTGAACTCGCGCCTTGCAATGCGGCGGCGCCCATGGCCATCATGTTGGCCACCATCAAGGCCTTGCTGTTGATCACCAGAGCCTGCTCCAGGCTGATGCCGCTGGCCGCATCACCCGTCGATGCTGTGGCGGTAAGGATCGTGTCAATGCGGGTCAGGTCTGCATCAAGAGGCAAGCCCAAGGCTGAGTTGATTGCGGTCAAAGCCTCGGCTTTGACCTCGGTGATTCTGGCCAGCTTTTGAGCATCTGTCATGCCGGCGGTGGACCCCATGCTCGACTGCACCATCGACTGCACCAAGCTTGTCAAAGGGTTGACGACCGTGCTGCCTGCTGTGGCGCTGTAGCTGCCCTGAAAGGCCAGCCCGGTGCTGATGTCGGTGCCGCCCGTGGTGATGAGGGCGTGTAATTTTTGCGCGTCGGTCAAAGCGCCGTCGACTTGGCCATTGACGGATATGCCGAATTTGAAATCGACCAAGGCGTCGATCACGCCGTTGTCATTCATGTCCACCCAGACTTCGGCACCGTCCAAGTAGCCGTCTTGCACCACCAGGCTTAAAGAGGTGGTGGTTGGTGTTTCGGTGGGTTGAGTGGTCGGTGCTTTATGGGTTGCCGCAGCCCGACTGGCCACCACGATCATTCCTGCCAATGCCATGAATCCGCCCGCACCGATGGACGATGCAGCGGTTGCCGCTGCGGCACTGGCGTTGGCCGAGGTACTGGACAGCGTGGCCGCTAAGGGCGCGTCAACCAAGGCCTGCGCCAACACCAATGGTTCACCAAAGGCGGAGGCCTGTGGCGCGCCATAGGCCGAAAGTTCGGCGCCACTGGCCTCCAAATTGGCGACATCCAGCGGGCTTGAGGCGCCCATTGGTTCAGTGGCCGCAGCGGTCTCGAGCAGGTCGGCACCCAGCACCGTGTCTTGCGATGGGCTGCTTTGAATTTCGTCAAAGGCATCAGCTGGGTCGTTCAGCAGACCAGATTTTTTGCGAGCCAGCCGGGAATTCATGGCGCCTGACTTCGAGCCTTGTGGCCCTTTGTCCGTGGGCGCGGCGCCTGTCGCGCGGACGGCAGAGGGCTCGAGCATGGCGGGTGACGATGGCGCTTTCAAGCTCAACTCGTTTGCCAGATGCTTGTCTCCAGGGGGTGTAGGAGCGAGGTTTTTGGCCATGTGAAGTCCTGAAGTGCGCATTGCTAATGGAACGCACTTTAGGAGGCAAAGAGAGCATTGAAAATCGCATTAAAAAGGTATTTGTCAATATTTGTTATTTGTTTTTAGTATTGGTGGTCACATTCAAATGTGATTTGCAAAGTATTGAAAATCATCAACAATGAGACCAAGTTAAAAATTTGCCAAATTAAAAGTAGCCTCTGTGCCCGCCCAACCCATCTCAAAAGTCTTGCTGGTTGAAGACGATCTTGTTTTTCAGGAGACGTTTGCGCGTGTCTTTGCCAAGATGGCGGGCGACTGGGAAATTCAGGCCTTCCAGGACGGTGCCAGTGCATTGGCGGCTTTGTCGCAGCCGCATGCCCAGTTCAAGTTGGCCCTGATCGACATTGGCTTGCCCGACATCTCGGGCATTGAGGTGATCGTTGCGGCGCGCCTGCGGTTTGCCGACTTGCCGATTTTGGTGACGACGGCTTTCACGGCCGAAGAAACTTTTTTGTCGGCCATTCGCGCAGGGGCCAGTGGCTATTTGCTCAAAGGCGATACCGAGGCAGCGCTGGGGCACTCGATTGAACTGGTCTTGCAAGGCCAGTACCCTGTGAGCCCCTCACTGGCCAGGCATTTGTTCCGCTTGGCGGGCGCGCCCAATGTCACCACCATGACGAACAGGCTGAACCTCTCGCCCCGCGAGTTGGAGTTGCTGCAGTTCATTGCCAAAGGTTGCAGCTATGCCACTTGCGCGGATGTCATGAACATCTCTTTGTCGACGGTGCAAACGCACATTCGCAACATGTACCGCAAGTTGGAGGTTTCCAA
Organism: uncultured Burkholderiales bacterium; assembly: GCA_903935585.1. Classification (GTDB taxonomy): domain Bacteria; phylum Pseudomonadota; class Gammaproteobacteria; order Burkholderiales; family Burkholderiaceae_C; genus Limnohabitans_A. The sequence continues at coordinate 2,469 of CAIZSE010000111.1, forward strand.
CCAGCGCCAAGCCATCACCAAGGCGCAATCCTCCGGATTGTTGAAGTTCTGATGGGTGGGCATCGCTTGTTTTTGGGGATCGCGCTGACGCTGGGCTTGTGGGTCACGGGCTGGGTGCAGGCAGCGCAGGTGGCGCAGTTGGCACAACCCTATACCGAGCTCAAACAGGCCCGCATGAAGGGGCTTGGCCTCGAAAAAACGGTGAGTTTGCCGCACATGATGGCGCCCGCAGACTTTGAGCCAGAGGGCAGTTTGGTCAGTTACACGATGCTGCTGGACCTGGCCACGCTGCCCGAAAAACCGCTGGGTATTTATGTGCCCAAAATGTCCTTGTCTGGCAACGTGTATTTGAACGGCCAACTGTTTGGTGCCTGTGAACGCGGGCAACTGAAA
>CAIZSE010000112.1 GCA_903935585.1 uncultured Burkholderiales bacterium
ACTGGGCAAGTGCAAAGTCTGACCACGGCACAAGTGGCGAATTTGACGGCTACGCAAGTCGCCAGCCTGAGTACGGCCACCATTGAAGCCTTGACCACCTCTCAAGTCAGAGCACTGACGGCCAGCAACATCAGTGCACTGGACACCAGCCAGATTGCGGCGATGGAAACTGAAGATGTCGCGGCCATCAATGTCAATGTGATTGCGAGCTTGTCAACCGACGTGCTTGCAGGTTTGGACACCACCCAAATTGCTTCCCTGAGCAGTGCCCAAATTGCGAAACTCACAACGGCACAGTTCTCGACTCTTTCCAGTGAAGCTGTGACAGCATTGACCAGTGGTCAGTTTGCCAGCATCACCTCTGCTCAAATCAACAGTTTGAGCACAGACATGATTGCCAGCATTGACGCGGAAGACTTGGCAGCTTTGAGAGCCAATCAAATTTCCGGGCTCACCACCGACGTGGTTTCGACACTGGACACGGCCCAGATAACAGCTTTGACCTCTGATCAAGTGGGCAAACTGACCAACGCCCAACTTCTTCCGTTGACCACGGATCAGCTGGGTGCCATCGGTACAGCCTTAACAGCCACGCAAAAATCAGGGTTTAGCACAGATCAACTCGGTGCCCTGTAAACATTGACCCAACTCCACTGACCTGCCCAGAGGTCGGTTTCAAAAATCCACCCGATACACGGGTGGATTTTTTTTGTCTGTAAACGGCTGCAGTCAGCTTTTATCGCAAGCGGTGATCCAGGTCAGCGGCAAAATTTGGCCGCACCGAATCAATCATTAAGTCCTCAAAACCCCCGTGGAAGTGGTTAAGTCAACCTGGCACACCTATTGCTTTTGATTCCTTGTACACAACTTGTGTCAAAAAAATTCCAACCATTTTTTTGACACCCCAAGGAATCAAAATGATGTTGTCTTTAACTCAATCACTTTTAAACGACGCCTCGATGGGGCGCCTCTTACAACAGCGTGAGGTCTCGCGCTTCACCCCCGAAGACATTCGCGTCGCAATTTCTGAATTGGTGGCCCAGGACAGAATGGACTTAGGGGACGCCTTGGTAGCAGCGGGTCTGAGCCTTTATCCGGACAGTGAAGACATCCTGGCCATTGCTGCACTGTTGGCAGAAGTGCATGGTGATTGGTCATCTGCTGATTCATTGCTCGACAAAATTTTGTCCCTCCAAGGGAAAAAAGCCACGGCATCAGCCTGGCATCACAAAGTTCGTGTTCAGCGGTGCCTTTGCAATCCTGCCGGTGCATTAAAAGCCACTCAGATGGGGCTGCAGATGCATCCTGCCGATCAAACCCTCTTGAGCGAACAACACCTTTTGCAGGACTTGTTGGACGCAGCGCAGATCCTTGAGTCATCCCCCACACAACAATGAATTGATTTGGCAACAGGCACAAGCCATCCATAAAATCTTCAGGACTAAATACCATGACCGTCATCAACACCAACGTGAAATCGCTGATTTCACAAAACGCGCTTTACCGAAACAGCCGTGACCTGTCTTCAGCCATGGAGCAACTGTCCACAGGCAAACGCATCAACAGCGCGGCAGATGACGCCGCAGGTTTGGCAATTTCATCCAGAATGACGGCCCAAATCAAAGGGCTGGATCAAGCTGTTCGCAATGCCAATGACGGGATTTCGTTGCTGCAAACAGCCGAAGGTGCACTGATTGAAGTGACCAACATGCTTCAGCGCATGCGCGAGTTGAATGTTCAAGCAGGCAACGATACCTATACCGACAAAGACCGTACCTCTTTGAGCTTGGAATACAAGCAACTGGTGATGGAAATCAACCGAATTGCGTCCAATACCCAATGGAACGGCATGTCCATTCTTGACAACAATACCGAAACGGGCCGGTCCATTGGTACGGGTGGTCTGATAGCGAGTCCCACAACGCCCGGCACAGATGTCAGAAACATCAATTTTCAAGTCGGGGCCAACGCGAATCAAATCATCAGCGTTCAATTCAGGGACTTCACCATTCCCATGGATTCAGATGGCAACCCAGACAGTAGCGCAACACCGGGTGACTGGAAAATTTTCAGCGGAGATGCATCGCTCAACAACACCAGCATGGCCAGCGCAGCGGATGCCAACCTCTCTATTCAGGCAATGGATGTCGCCATCAATCGCATCAACGAACAACGCGCCACCTATGGTGCGGTCATCAATCGTTTGACTCACGCAGGTGACAACCTGGCCAATGTGTCTCAAAACACAACGGAGTCTCGAAGCCGAATTGAAGACACGGACTACGCCAAAGGCAGTAGTGAATTGGCACGGACTCAAATTATTCAGCAAGCTGCTACGGCTGTGCTTGCTCAGGCCAATATGGATCAACAGTCCGTGTTGAAACTTTTGCAAGGTTGATGATTTAGATTTTTTCTTCCCTATTTTCAGAAGATCAACGGCATCTAAAAGTTAAATGACTGAAAATAAAGAGCCCCCCAAAGGACCCGATTGCTGGAAATGTAAGTATTTTGGGATTACTTACATCCCGTCAGCCCCTTATTCTTGTGGTGCCATGGGATTTCGGTCACAGTATTTGCCCTCTCTTGAAGTCCTGCGGACCGACGGGCAGTTTTGCCACAGTTTTATTCCAAAAAGCGCTGCATAAATCCAGCATGTCGCGTCTTCCCACTGCGACTGCGTAGACGATGCGTTTGGGCACCTTTTCAGACAGCGCCATTAACTGATGCGTGTAGCCAGGAGAGCTCTGGCAACTCTTCTTGGTCGAAAAAATCCTGAACCTTTGAACAGACACTTTGTCGAACTTTGCTAAGCGACCAATCCTCTGTCAATCTTCCGTCAAGCGCAGTGTCAATATTTCAAGAAACTTAAAAATCATTAAGTATTCATTTTGTGATTTTTTAGACATTTAAAAATCAATAAATATCTGGCACAAGGGTTGCTTAGTCAGTCTCATCTGTACATGAGGCCACCGCCGTGAAGTCACAACCCATTTCTGCCCCTCTCGCCCTTTGGCTGGACCCCGAGACCGCCCTGAGCCCCGAGCACAGTCAGGCACTGCAAGTCTCTGGCTGGGCCGTGATGCCCGTGACCACCCTGGACAGCCTGGTCGCTCAAGCACCCGATGCCGCTGTGGTGGTGTTGCACTTGGCACTGGATGTCACCCGGCTCAAAGCCGTGCAGCAATTGCTGCAAGACGCCGGCTTGAGCACCCCGGTGGTTTGCCGCGTTGACCGCCATGAGCTCGACTTGGCTGTCGAAGCCACCCAAGCCGGCGCCCTCACGGTGCTGGCCACACAAGATGTGCGCCCTGCCTCGTGGTTGCGCTTACTCAATCAAATCAACCCGTCGGCCGCTCGTGTCGCGCCGCAGCCCGTGCGCAACGTGGTGTTTGTAGACCCTGCCAGCCAGCACCTGCTGGCCCTGGCCCAAAAAGTGGCCCAAGCCGAAGTGACCGCCTTGCTGGTGGGCCCCACCGGTTCGGGCAAAGAAGTTTTGGCCCGCGTGCTGCACGAGGCCTCGGGCCGTGCCCGTGGCCCGTTTGTGGCGCTCAATTGCGCGGCCATGCCCGAAAACCTGATCGAAGACATGCTGTTTGGTCACGAAAAAGGCGCCTTCACTGGCGCCCACCGCGAGCAAAAAGGTTTGTTCGAGCAAGCCCAGGGCGGCACGCTGTTTCTGGATGAGATTGGTGAGATGCCGATGCACTTGCAAAGCAAATTGCTGCGCGTGCTGCAAGAGCGCCAACTCACCCGCTTGGGCGGACAAAGCGTCATTCAGCTGAATGTGCGCATCGTGGCAGCCACCAACAAAGACCTGAAAAAAGCCATTGTCGAGCGCGAGTTTCGCGAAGACCTGTACTACCGCATCGCCACCTTCCGCATGCGTTTGCTGCCCTTGTGCGAGCGACCTGGCGACATCATTCCCTTGGCCATGCAATCGCTTTTGCAACACGACAAAAAACCCTGGCAGATTCACCCGCAGGCTCAAACCCTGTTGTTGCAATACCCCTGGCCTGGCAATGTGCGCGAGCTCGAAAACGTGATGCGCCGTGCCTTGGTCTTGTGTGCCGACCATCTGGTCACCCCAGCCCATTTGATGTTTGACGATTGGTTGACAGCCGCCAGCATGACGCCCCCCGCACTCACCATCAGCCCCACGATGGCCAGCAACCCACCACCCCAGACGGTCACCGCGGCTGCAACGGCCCAGCCATCGTCTGTGGTGCAGCAGTTCATGAGCGACGCCATCCAGGCCATGGGCTTGGGCAAAACTGCAGACGACACCGCAAACAGCACCCCACATTACAGCCCCTCGGCTTTGGCCGAAGTGGCCAGCCCTGTCACCGACCTGAGCAGTGCCGCCCGTATGAACGAACACCAGGTGATCATGGCCACCCTGGCCACCACCCCAAGCAAAACAGAAGCGGCCAAACGCCTGGGCATCAGCCCACGCACCCTGCGCTACAAACTGGCCCAGTTGCGTGAGTTGGGTCTGGGCATGGCCAGCGCTTACTGAGAGAGAACCACATGATCGACAAAGCCATTTCTCCTGCCAGCATCCAGTCGATGCTGCAAACCCTGCGCAGCCACCAGTCTGAAGCTGCCGGCAAAACAATGGGCATGCCTGGTGCGACCGATTTGACCGGTGGCACAGGCGGCGTACAAAAAACAGGTTTCTCTGATCTGGTCTCGGGTGCGCTCGGACAAGTCAACCAACTGCAAGTTCAATCATCGGAAATGCGCAACGCTTTTGACCGAGGCGAAAACATGGCGCTCACCGATGTGGTGCTGGGCATGCAGAAATCTTCGCTGGCCTTTGAGGCCACCTTGCAAGTGCGCAACAAAGTGCTCAAGGCTTACGAAGAAATCCTGAACATGCCGGTCTGACCCTCTTAACTGAAGAAGAATAAACATGGCCACAGCAACTGCAGCAATGAACACGGGCGTGATGACCGCGCCCAACACATCGGCCAATACACCGGCCAACGTGTCCAACAACACCTCTCTTGCCAATGCACCGGGTGCCAATGGCGCAGGCAGTGCCACAGACGCTGGCAATGGGGATCTGAGCCCATGGCGCATGCAGGGCATGTCCGAGACCTTCAAAACCGTGGTCAGTCAACCCGCCGTTCGCCGGGTGCTGCCGCTGATCGTCATGCTGGCTGTGCTGGTGATCTTTGGCCTGGTCTATGCCTGGATGCAAGCCACGCCCTACCGCCCGGTGATGCCCGGCTTGCAAGAGGCCGACCAGCAAAAGGCCTTCGAATCGCTCAAGACAGCCGACTTCAGCCCCAAAATTGACCCGGCCACTGGCCAACTCACAGTGCCCAGCCAACGCTTCCACGAAGCCCGGATTTTTTTGGCCTCGCAAGGTCTGCCCAAAGCGGGTGCCACGGGCCTGGACGGCCTGAAAGAACAGTCGTCCATGACCACCAGCCAGTTCATGGAGCAGGTCAAGGTGAATGCGGCCATGGAACAAGAGCTGGCACGCAGCATCATGCAAATTGGCAGCGTGCAAAGTGCCCGCGTGCACCTGGCCACGCCCAAGCAAAGTGTGTTTGTGCGTGACCGCACGCCGCCCAAGGCCTCGGTGGTGCTGGCGCCTTACCCGGGCCGTGCCGTATCGGCCTCACAGGTTCAGGCCATCGTGCATTTGGTCTCGTCCAGCGTGCCTTATCTGTCGCCCGACCATGTGACCGTGGTGGACAACGTGGGCAAGCTCATGACCGAGTCGGCCACCGAGCAAAAGCTGGGGCTGACATCGGCCCAGGAGCAGCACAAGCAGCACCTTGAAGAGGTTTACCGTACCCGCATCATGCAGATTTTGTCGCCCATGGTGGGCGAGGCGAATGTGCGCTCACAGGTCAACCTGTCGCTGGATTTCACCCAGATCGAGAGCACGACCGAAGATTTTGACAACCGCGACAAAGGCCCCCGCACCCGCTCCGAGGTGTTGGCCGAAGACCGCAACGCCAGCCGGAATGCCGAAGGCGTGCCCGGCAGTTTGTCCAACACCGCCCCCGTAGACCCGACCACCACCAATGCCACCCAGGTGGATGCCGCCAAAGGCCAAGCCGAATCGGGCAACAAGCTCAGCAGCCGGTCGACCCGCAACTTCGAACTGGACCGCACCATCCGCCATGTGCGCAACGCCACGGGTGGCGTGATGAAGGTCAGCGTGGCTGTGGTGGTGAACGAGCGCCCTGCCCCGCCACTGGCCAAAGATGCGCCCGTTGTGCCCAATGCCCCCACCACACAGGCCTACACACCGCAAGAGCTGGAGCAAATGCTGCAAGTGGTGCGCGGCGTGGTGGGTTTCGACCAGGAGCGGGGTGACAACGTCTCAGTGGTGCCCGCCAAATTCGAGCCTGCAGCAGCCCTGGAAACGATTCCTTGGTACCTGGAAGATGCGGTGCAAACCGGCATCAAAGGCGGCTTACTGGCCATCAGCTTCATCGTCTTCATGCTCATCGTGATCCGCCCCATCATGAAGAACATCTACGCCAGCAATGCCGTCACCGACGACGAACAAGCCAAGGCCGCACTGAGCGATGGCGAGTTGAGCGCAGACGACATGCGCATGATCCAGATTGGCGAAGGCGAGAGCCTGGAAGAGATCAAGGCCAAACTCAAACCCAAGAAGTCCAGCATCTCCATGGACATGCTGGACACGGCCAACACCTACGACGACAAAGTGGCGCTGATCCGCATGCTGGTAGCCGAAGACTCGGGCCGTGTGGCCAACGTGCTCAAGAGCATGATCAAGGTCAGCTAAAGCAAACAAGGAAGAACAATGGCTACCAAAAAACCCGACGACAAAGACGCGAAAGCCGACAAGGCAAAAGACGGCAAGGCCCCTGCGGCCGCACCTTTAGCCGATGCCCCTGTGACGATGACCGAAGACTTGGCCAAGGAATTGGCCTTGCTGACCAGCACACAGCGGGCTGCGGTCTTGATGCTGTTGCTGGGTGAACAACAAGCCTCCGAAATCATCCGGTTCATGAACCCCAAGGAAGTGCAGTCTTTGGGTGCCGCGATGGTCTCTGTGTCGGATTTGTCACAAGAGGCGGTGAACATCGTCCTGGATGAATTTGTCACCATGCTCAAAAAGCAGACCAGTCTGGGCTTGGGCACGGGCGACTATGTCGAAAAAGTCCTCAAGCGCGCCCTGGGTGAAGACAAGGCCGCATCGGTGCTCAGCCGCATCATGCCGGGCCAAGGCAGCAAGGGGCTTGAAATTTTGAAGTGGATGGACGCCCGTTCGATCGCAGAGATGATCCGGGGTGAACACCCTCAGGTGGTGGCCATCATCTTGTCGGTGCTGGAGTACACCGTGGCAGCCGATGTGCTGAACTTTTTACCAACCGAATCACGCCCGGAAATCATCCAGCGCATTGCCAGCCTGGAGACGGTTCAACCGTCTGCCATGGAAGAGCTGGAGCAAATCATGATGAAGCAGTTCGCCACGAACTCTTCGTCAAAATCCTCCAGTTTTGGCGGGGTCAAGGCAGCAGCCCAGATCATGAACTCGGTCAAAATGGAGCTTGAATCGGCCATCATGTCCGGCCTGTCCAAGATTGATGCAGATTTGATGCAAAAAATTCAGGACAACATGTTCACCTTCGAAAACCTGGTGGGTGTGGACAACCGGGGCATTCAGGCCATCATGCGAACAGCAGAGCCCGACTTGCTGATGGTGGCCCTGAAGGGTGCACCGGACTTCGTCAAAGACAAGTTCCTCGACAACATGTCGGCCCGTGCCCGCGTCATGTTTGTGGACGACATGGAAAGCAAAGGCCCGTTGCGCATCACCGAAGTCGAAGAAGCACAGAAGACTGTCATGCGTCTGGCTCGCAAGCTGTCGGATGAAGGCGAGTTGGTGCTGGCTGGAGGCGGAGATGGCTTTGTTTAATTCCTCGCTATCGGCATCTCAAACGGAATCCCAAGCTGAATGGACAACAGACCCACTGTTGAGTCTTCAAAAAAAAGTTCCACGATTTTTAAGAACTCAGTGGGACGAAAAAACTGCCAAGCCTTTTGGCCCATGGCGATCTTCAGAAAAAATGGACCCATCGACTCACTTGATGGTGGATGAAGAAGCAACTGCACTTGGACCTGATGCTGAAATAATTCTTCCTGAGTCACAAGAAAATCCGTCTCTGATCGAGGGGGAAAACCATGAATTTTCATCCGATTCAGCGCCTGGCATGGGCCCTGATGGTTCCATTGAAAACAATCAAAAATCGACAACGACAGTCAGCACTGAAAATCTGAAAGCTTTACAAAGTCAAGCTTATCTTCAAGGCTTTAAAGATGGCATGAACAAAGCCATTACCGATCACGCCGAAGAGAATCAACGTGAGAGTGAGTTATTGCGTCATTTGTTAATCGAAGTGCGCAGCATCAGCCAAGACCCACAGCGTTTTTTCGAACCCCTCAAACGACTTTCGCTGCATGTGGCCGAGCAATTGGTTCGCGCAGAACTTCAGCTCTCTGGCCAAGCCGTGCACAACCTGATCCAGGGCTGCATTCAGCAACTGGACCATCCTGTCGAGCCGGTGAAGGTGAGCGTCAATCCCGAAGATTTGCAGCGCCTGAAAGCCATGGGCGAATCGGTCACCAAAAACATGCAGCTCGAAGCCGACGCCCAACTGCGGCCTGGCAGTGTGCGCGTGCGGGCACAAGACAGCGTGGTGCAGGACTTGATTGAAACCCGTCTGGAGCCTTTGGCCCGTCGCCTGTTGGCCCAGCCAGAGGCCTGGATGCAGCAATCAACTTTGGTCACTGACAGGGCCGAAGCGCTGCCAGCCGACACCCCGGGCCGTGAATGGCAGCGCCAGGTGGTCGATGTCGAAGACGCCGGCATCAAGCCTGAATCAACTCCGGATGGCAATAGCCCATGATGAACTTTGAGCAAGAAGTCAACCAGCTGATCGGCGGCTTGCATGCACCCGAGCCCCAGCGCAGTGGCACCTTGGTGCGGATGGTGGGCATGCGGCTCGAAACGCGCGGCCTGATGGCCCCGTTGGGCGCATGCTGCGAGATCGTGGGCCAGATGGGACACAGGGTCGAGGCCGAGGTGGTGGGCTTCAACGACGAAACGCTGTTTTTATTGCCATTCACCGAACCTCAGGGCATTGGGCCTGGCGCCAAGGTCTCGGTCATCAGCCACACCTCGCAGGTGTGCCTGGGGCCGGACTTGCTGGGCCGCATCATCGATGGCCGTGGGCAGCCACTGGACGGCAAACCACCACCGCAATGCCAAGATGTGCTGAGCCTGCAAGGCCGCCCCATCAACCCCATGGAGCGCGGCCCCATCAACCAGGTGCTGGATGTGGGTGTCAAAGCCATCAACGGCATGTTGACCATTGGCCGGGGCCAACGCTTGGGCCTGGTCGCAGGATCTGGCGTTGGCAAGAGCGTGCTGCTGGGCATGATGACCCGCTTCACCGAAGCCGATGTGGTGGTGATTGGCCTGATTGGTGAACGTGGCCGGGAGGTCCAGGCCTTCATCGAAGAATCCCTTGGACCAGAAGGTCTGGCCAAATCGGTGCTGGTGGCAGCGCCCGCCAACGTGTCGCCGGTGTTGCGCCTGAAGGCGACCCACTTGACGCACGTGATCGCAGAATATTTCAGGGACCAGGGCAAAAACGTCTTGATGCTGGTGGACAGCCTGACCCGTGTGGCCCATGCCCAACGCGAAATCGGTCTGGCAGTGGGCGAGCCCCCAACCGCCAAGGGCTACCCCCCATCGGTTTTTGCCTTGCTGCCCAATCTGATTGAACGTGCGGGTGTGGGGCGCCACGGCGTGGGATCGATCACCGCCATTTACACCGTGCTGGCCGAGGGCGACGATGCCAACGACCCGATCGTGGACATCGCCCGCGCCTCACTGGACGGCCAAGTCATGCTGTCTCGCAAGCTGGCCGATGCCGCGCATTACCCGGCGATTGACCTGAATGGCTCCATCTCTCGGGTCATGCAAAACCTGCTCAGCCCGGAAGACCTGAAGCTGGCCAACCGCTTTCGGCGTTTGTGGTCGCTGTACCAACAAAACCAGGACCTGATTCAGGTGGGCGCCTACGAAGCAGGCAGCAACCCCGAACTGGACCAAGCCATCCGGCTGCGCGCATCCATGGAAACATTTTTGCAACAAGACATGCACATCAGTCAGGACGCGGACACCACGCGCCATGACATACAGGCCCTGATGGCCACCTAAGGAAAGACCACACTGCATGAGACAAGCTCGAAACTGCTGGCCCGCTCTGGTCAAAAAAGCCAACGATGGGGTCACCCAAGTCCAAACCGATCTGGCTGCTGCTGTGGAACGCGTGGCACAACTGCATGCCAGCCACCAAAGGCTTTGCCGCCTGTACGACGAATACCGCCTGAAAGAACAACAGCCCCAGAACGAGTTACAGGGCATGCAAGCCAGCATGAATCAGCGACAGTTCATGGCCCAGTTGCTCAACTTGCAGCAACGTGTGGTGCTGGACATCAGCAGAGCCGAAACCCTGGCGGCCAGCTTGCGCAAAAAACGCGTGCTTGCTGATATTGAATTGCAAAAAATGCGTGCGCTCGAAGAACAAGACCTGTTGGCCGTTCGGCGCGATCAGCAAAAGCACGAGCAAAGCCAGATGGACGAATTGGGAGTCAGGCAATTCAATTTGCGCATGCAATCTTGATCCACATCAAGCAAAAGGCTCAATGCCCGACAGTGCTTCACATATAGTCGGATGAGTCCCTGGCTGGCTCCCTTAGAGGCGCGCCACGCCAGGCTAAAGATGCTTTAAAAAAGCGCGTTGGGTTTGACATGACAATGACCTTTATGGCGTCCAAGTCCTGGCGTTTGCCGGGGCTGCTGCTGACCTTTTTGCTGCTGGGCTTTTCTTGCAAAGCCGACACCTTTCCCACCCTGGCTTTATGGCCAACCATCCCCTTTGTGCGGGGACAAGACCTGTGCCAGTACCAGGATGCCTATGGCAAAACCCGCGCCCAGCAAGCCTTGGGCATGGCGCAACTGTTGGGTGAATTGATTCGCGCGGGTTCAGAGCCCAAACAGGCACCCGAGTTGCTTCAAACCATTGACAAGCTGATTGACCAAGGGCGGCAACGTGCGGCTGGCGGCTTTGGGATGGATGTTTTGTTCGAAGGCAGCTTCAAAGCCGCTCTGGACAGGGTTTACGAAGAACACCACCCCGGAGTTCGAAAGTTGAATTTCTTCAACCCTTCGGCTTTGAACGATTTGGTGCGCGTGTTGCGCGACCAACAAAGACAAGGCCATCTGGATGCGACCCAACTGAAAGGCCTGACCGCAGTGGCTTGGGGCACTTACTCATTCAGTCCGGGGTGCAAGGGTGATGTGTTGGTGACTTTGCACATCGAGTCATCCAGTGGCCGCACCTTCAGCTACCAGGCCCGGGGCATGCCTGAATCGGTCATGGGGCAAATTGGCTACCAAGTGTTTGCCCAGTTTCAAAAAACACAATTCCCAAGCAAAGTGGTCTACCAGGGCAAAACTCTGGAACTGTTGGGTGGGCCTGGCATGCTGGTGGGTGTCACCAACTCATCACGCAAGGCCGCTTACGCTTGCCAGTGCATGCAGGCAAGACTGCCCACCGTGGGTGAATACATATTTTTGACCGAGTTGGGCGCCTGGAATGGTGGGGTCAACAGCGCCAAAGGTCTGTGGGCCTTGTCCAATGAACGGGTGATGGCGCCCGAGATGCCAAACCCCTCAATTGTCCGATCGTCCGATGAATTTCAGTCTCCGCAATTGCATTACTTTTGTGTCCGCTCAGTCGTTACAAAATCGCCCTCGGCTCAATGTGCCCCTTAGGGGTTTTTTGCATACCGCCGCAAAGGCCAGCAGCACCCGGGTGGCAAGCAACCCATGCGGACCATTGAGCCCGCTCACAACAAGGGCCGCAATTCGCGCGCTGCGTCCTGAAGCAAGGGCAACCACTTGCGCTGCACAGCGGCATCGGACAACTGATCCGCAGTGCCCACCACATTCAACGCGGCCAGCGCTTGGCCTTGCATGTTGCGCAAGGGCACAGCCAGTGCGTGGATGCCCAACTCGTGTGCATCGCGGGCCAGGCAGTGGTCATCGCGCCGCACCTGATCGATCAGCACCTTGAATTTGCCGGTTCCCACCTCGGTCTGCGGCGTGATGCGGGCCAGCGTGCGCCCCTTGAGCCAGGCATTGAAATCGGCCTTGGGCAAATTGGCCAAAAGCACCCGCCCTGTGGAGGTGGCGTGCGCGGGCAAACGTGCCCCCAGGTGCAAGCCATACGCCAGATGCCGCACCGGCTCGGCCGAGCCCGCACTGCGCGCCACGATCACGCCCTCGCCGCCATCCAGCACCACGGCGCTGAACGCCGCCTGCGTTTGCTGCGCCAGGCGGTTGAGGGTGGGCTGCAGAGAGCGCGGTAGCCGCGAGGTCGCCATGTAACTGCCGGCAAAACGCAGCACCCTGGCCGACAGCCAGTAATGGCTGCCATCGGTCTCCAGGTAACCCAGCTCGGCCAGGGTGAGCAAATGCCGCCTGGCCGCAGCGCGGGTGATGCCGGTTCGCTGTGCGGCCAAGGTGGCGTTCAGCCGCTGGCGGTCGGTATCAAAAGCCTCCAGCACGGCCAAGCCTTTGGCCAGGCCTTCGATGAAATCTGCTTTGGCAATGGGCATGATCGGTTTTTTCAAGCTGCATCAATTTGCGCGATCATCGCACAACTCATCGAACAATCGCACAAACTCAAGCAAACTTACGCCACGTTCAAAGCCATGCGCCTAAGCTTGCACGGATTGAACTGAACGCCCTAAGGAGCAGCCCCATGACCACTACCCGCACCCAGGTCGCCATCGTTGGCGCCGGCCCTTCAGGCCTGTTGCTCGGGCAACTGCTGCACAAAGCGGGCATTGATGCCGTCATCGTGGAGCGCCAAAGTGGCGATTACGTGCTCTCACGCATTCGTGCGGGTGTGCTCGAACAAGTCAGCATGGACTTGCTCGATGAAGCCGGTGTGGGTGGACGCATGCACAAGGAAGGCCTGGTCCACGGCGGCTTTGACCTGCTGTTCAAGGGCGCACGCCACCGCATCGATATGAACCAACTCACGGGCGGCAAAAACGTCATGGTCTATGGCCAGACCGAAGTGACCCGCGACCTGATGGACGCACGCCAAGCGTCGGGCTTGCCAACGGTCTACGAAGCCCACAACGTGCAGGTGCATGAGTTCGACACCGCCAAGCCCCGCGTCACCTACGAAAAAAATGGCCAGCAGCACATCATCGAATGCGACTTCATTGCAGGCTGCGACGGGTTTCATGGTGTGTGCCGGGCCAGTGCCCCCCAAGGCGCGATCAAGGAATACGAAAAGGTTTACCCATTCGGCTGGCTGGGCGTTTTGTCTGACACACCGCCCGTGCACCACGAACTGATTTACGCCAACAGCACAAGGGGCTTTGCCCTGTGCTCGCAGCGCAGCGCCACACGCAGCCGCTATTACCTGCAAGTGCCATTGACCGACAAAGTCGAGCAATGGTCCGACGATGCCTTCTGGGCTGAGTTGCGCCATCGCCTCGACCCTGAAGCCCGCGAACATCTGGTGACGGGACCAAGCATCGAAAAAAGCATCGCCCCACTGCGCAGCTTTGTCACCGAACCCATGCGCTTTGGCCGCATGCTCCTGGCCGGTGACGCCGCCCACATCGTGCCACCCACGGGCGCCAAAGGACTGAACCTGGCGGCGACCGATGTGAAGTACCTGTCCACCGCTTTGATCGAGTTTTACCAGGACAAGACCGAAGCCGGTATCGACACCTATTCAGAACGCTGCCTGCGCCGCATCTGGCGTGCCGAACGCTTCAGCTGGTGGTTCACCAGCCTGATGCACCACTTTCCGGAGAACGGCGACATCGGTCAGAAATTTCAGGACGCTGAACTGGACTACCTGATCCACAGCGAAGCAGGTTCGCGCACCATGGCCGAAAACTATGTGGGCTTGCCGCTGAACTTTGGTGAATGAAGCAACGCCACACTGGCGACAGATTTTCGTCAGGGCATTGCCCATAATGCGATTTTAAAAGTCACGGCACGGCGCTGTGACGTCCTGACTCAAAGGTCTGCGCATGTCATCTTCCAAACCCCTGCGCGGTGTGCGCATCGTCAGCCTGGCCCTGAACCTGCCTGGCCCCGCTGCCCTGATGCGCCTGGCGCAAATGGGCGCGAGCTGCACCAAGATCAACCCACCCGCTGGCGATCCGATGCAGCACTACACGCCCAGCGGTTACGACTTGATGCACCAGGGCATCAAACACAAAACACTGGACCTCAAGACAGCCGCTGGCCAGGCTGCCCTGCACAAGCTGCTGCCCACCACCGACATATTGCTGACATCCTTTCGGCCTTCGGCGCTGGCCAAACTCGGCCTGAGCTGGAAAGCCCTGCACAAGCCATACCCTGCACTCAGCCTGATCGAAGTGGTGGGCGCCCCGGGTCCGCTGGCCGAAATTCCTGGCCATGACCTGACCTACCAGGCCGAGGTGGGCCTGGTCACCGGCATGGACTTGCCCCCGAGTTTGTTTGCCGACATGGGCGGTGCGCTCATGGCCAGCGAAGCCACGCTCAAGGCGCTGATATCTCTCAAGACCACCGGCCAAGGCTCACGCCACGAGGTTGCCTTGTCGGATGCCGCGGCCTGGCTGGCCCTGCCCCGCCAGCTGCGCATGACCACCCCCGAAGGTGCGGTGGGCGGCGCGCATGCGGGCTACCGCATGTATGCCTGCAAAAACGGCCGTGTGGCCGTGGCTGCGCTGGAGCCGCACTTTGCCGCCAGCCTGTGCGAAGCCGCTGGCGTGCGGCTTGTGCATCCGGTGAAAGACCTGTTCAAGCCAAGCACCCGCCAAGCCATCGAGGCTTTTCTGGCCAGCCAGACCCGTGCGCAACTGGACAAACTGGCTGCGGCCAAAGACATCCCCTTGATGACGCTGCCGCGCTGATTGCCGGGCCTGCCGGGTTCGCCCGGTTCAGTCTGGCAGCGGGTCGGGCAGGCGCTTGAGGGTGCGCACCTTGGACGCACCGATGAACACCGCCTGCAGGCCAAAGCCCAGCACCACACACCACAGGCTGACCGAGACCGGAAAGTTCACCCCCAACACGCCGCCCAGCGCCGCACCCAGCGGCCGGGCACCCGTGCTGACCACGATGTTGATGGACGTGACCCTTCCGATCATGGCGCGCGGCGTGACGGTCTGGCGCAAGGTGGTCGACGTGATGGTCCAAATGATCGGCCCCGCGCCAAACAAAAAGTAAGACAGTGCCGCCAGCCAGCCTTGCGGCCAGAACAAGGTCATGGCCATCGTGAACGCCGCCAGCACCGAGAAATAAGGCCCCAGCAAAATCGCCTGCCCAAACGGCAACAAGCCCACCACCCGTGGCGCCAGCAAGGCCCCCACGATCATGCCCATGCCGTAACACGCCAGTGTCACGCCCACGCCACTGGCGTCCAGCCCCAGGTCATTGATCGCATAGGGCACATAAGCGGCCTGCAGCATGAACCAAGAAATGTTCCAGGCGATCGAGCAATAAACGATGGGACGCAGCAAATCGCTTTGCCACACCCACTTGGCCCCGTCTTGCAACTCCAGCAAAGGGTGGCGTGCGGGCATCGCAGCACGCACAGGCTCACGGATGCCCCGTAAACAAAGCACCGCCAACACCGACAACATGCCCGACAACACAAACGCTGCCGACGCCCCGGTCCACGCGATCAAGGCCCCGGCCAGGGCTGGCCCTGCGGCAAACGCAGCGCTGCGCGCCAGCTCCAGGCGGCCATTGGCCTGCGCCAAAGCATCGACCTGCACCAGCGCAGGCACGAGCGAAGGCGCCGCCACGCTGAACGCCACCGTGCCCACCGCCGCCAAAAACCCGATGACCGCCAAGGCCGTGATCGACACATGGCCTGAGAGGATGAGTGCCAACAACAACAGCAAGGCCAGTGCGCGCAAAGCCTCGGCCAGTGCCATCAAGCGTGTGCGCGAGGTGCGATCGGCCAACAGGCCCAAAGGCATGGACAGCAACAAAAACGGCAGTGACTGGATGGCCGCGAGAAAACCGATCTCGCCCGGCCCGGCCTTGAGCAGCAGCACGGCCACGATGGGCACCGCGGCCAGGCTCAGTTGCTCAGCCGATTGGGCCAGAAGGTTCGACAAGGCCAAACGCCTAAAAGATGCAGACAGAACTTGGGACATCAAAAACCTTTAGATGCCCCTATCCTAAAGTGACAGCGTACTGACCCAGGTCACTTGGGCATCAGCCCTGCTGTTTGCATCAAGCTGGTGTGCTTGGCAAAAACGCCATTGTTGAAACGCATCCCCCGCACGTCTGTGCCCCAATTGACCATGTCCTTGACCATGTCCTTAACGGTGTCCCTGACCGTGTCCGTGTCTGTTGGCGCACTGTGTTTTGCTTTTGACTTGCATACCCTGATCGAAGGCCCGTTATTGAAAGCCTATTGAAAGCCTGTTACCCACCCCGAAAGATCAGTCATGACATCTGCATTTCACCGATGGATCGCCCTGTTCCTGATGGCCGCCACCTTGAGCCTCTCGGGCTGTGGCTACAACCGCTTTCAAAGTGGCAATGAGCAGGTCAAGGCCAGTTGGTCCGAGGTGCTCAGCCAATACCAGCGCCGTGCGGACCTGATTCCCAATCTGGTGAACGTGGTGAAAGGCCAGGCCGACTTTGAGCGAAACACCCTGCAAGCGGTTGTAGAGGCTCGGGCCAAAGCCACGTCGATCCAGGCCTCGCCCGAACTGGTGAACGACCCGCAAGCGTTCCAGAAATTTCAGCAAGCCCAAAAGGACCTGTCGGGCTCCTTGTCCCGGCTGCTGGTGGTGGCAGAAAACTACCCCACCCTGCGCGCCAACCAAGGCTTCATTGACCTGCAAGCCCAACTTGAAGGCACAGAAAACCGCATCACCGTGGCGCGCAACCGCTACATCACGGCCGTCAAAGATTACAACGTGACGGTGCACTCTTTCCCCTCCAACCTGACCGCCATGGCGCTGGGCTACAAGGAAAAACCCAACTTCACGGTCGACAACGAACAAGCCATCTCAAAACCCCCTGTCGTTGAGTTCGGGCCTGCAGCCAAACCAACGGCACCCGCACCAGGTGCGCCCAAGTGATCTTTTGGCGGCAGGCCGCTTGCGGTTTTTTAGTGCTCGGCGCACTGCTGGGTGCCTCGCTTTGCAGCGCGCAGGCGCCGCCCAAGTTGGCACCTCCGGCGTCGCAACCAGTGCCTGTGCCGCCCTTGACCGGCCATGTCATTGACCAGACCAACACCCTGACCGAAGAGCAGCAAAAAAACATCGAGCAAGAACTGGCCGCATTCGAAGCTCGCAAAGGCAGCCAGCTGGCGGTGTTGCTGGTGCCCAGCACGCAGCCCGAAACCATCGAGCAATATGCGCTTCGCGTGGCCGAGCAATGGAAGCTGGGGCGCAAAAAAGTGGACGATGGCGCGATTTTGGTGGTCGCCAAAAACGACCGGACCGTGCGCATCGAGGTGGGCTACGGGCTGGAAGGCGCTTTGACCGATGCCACCAGCAAACGCATCATCGAAGAAGTCATCACCCCCGGCTTTCGGCAGCAAAACTTTGCAGGCGGCATCTCGGCGGGGGTGCAACGCATGATGGGCGTGATCGATGGCGAGCCACTGCCCGCACCTGCTGTGGGCCAGTCTGCCGACCCTTTCAATGACATCACCTGGATCATTGTGGTCGGCGCGCTGCTTGGCGTTGTCTTGCGGGCTGTGTTGGGACGGTTTCCCGGTGCAGTGATGACCGCCGCCCTTGTCGGCGCTTTCACCTGGTTCATGCTGGGCATCCTGTCCTTGGCGCTGACCGCCTCTTTTATCACCCTGCTGACCACCTGGGTCGGCATTGCCGGGCTGCTGCGCGCCCGACTTGGCGGGCGCGGTGGCCCGGGGGGTGGGCCTGGTGGCGGCTTCAAGGGCGGCGGTGGCGGGTTTGGCGGTGGGGGCGCATCGGGCAAGTGGTGAGCGCATGACAGTGAGGCGCTCACCCGACTGGCAGCTGCCCGCTTGGTGGGTTTAAACCAAGGCCCGCTTCGCTGCCACACTTGCCCGCGCTGCGTGCAGTTTTTTGTAGCTGTCGAGCAAGCGCTGATGCCGGTCCAGGGTTTCTAACTTGAGGCTGGTGGGCGTGAGGCCATAAAAGCGCACACGGCCTTCCACCGAGCCAACGGCCGCGTCCATGCGCTCTTCGCCAAACATGCGCCGAAAGTTGACGGCGTAATCCGCCAAGGCCAAGTCCTCGTCCAGGGTCACCTCCAGCACCACGTTCAAGGCTTGGTAAAACAAGCGGCGCTCGACCGTGTTGTCGTTGTACTGCAAGAAAGCGCCCACCAGTTCGTGGGCCTCTTCCAGCTGCTGCAAAGCCAGGTGGATCAAAAGCTTCAGCTCCATCACCGTCAGCTGGCCCCACACCGTGTTGTCGTCGAACTCGATGCCGATCAAGGTGGCGATGTCGAGGTAATCGTCCAGCTCGTTGTTCTCCAACCGGTCCAACAAAGCCTCTAGCGCCTCGTCGTCCAAGCGGTGCAGGTTGAGCACATCGGCGCGAAACAAAAGCGCTTTGTTGGTGTTGTCCCAAATCAGGTCATCGACCGGATACACCTCGGAATAGCCCGGAACCAAGATGCGGCAAGCGGTGGCCCCAAGTTGGTCGTGCACCGCTACGTAGGCTTCTTTGCCCATGGCCTGCAAGATACCGAACAGCGTGGCGGCCTCTTGGGCGGTGGCGTCTTCCCCCTGCCCGGCAAAGTCCCATTCCACAAACTCATGGTCAGCTTGGGCGCTGAAAAAACGCCACGACACCACACCGCTGGAGTCGATGAAGTGCTCCACAAAGTTGTTGGGCTCGGTCACGGCGTTGCTGATGAAAGTGGGCGCAGGCAGGTCGTTGAGGCCCTCAAAACTGCGCCCCTGCAGCAACTCGGTCAGGCTGCGCTCCAGTGCCACCTCTAGACGGGGGTGTGCACCAAAGGACGCGAACACACCGCCCGTGCGCGGGTTCATCAGGGTCACGCACATCACCGGGTACAACCCGCCCAGCGAAGCGTCCTTGACCAAGACCGGGAAACCTTGCGCTTCCAAAGCCTCGATGCCGGCAACGATGCCGGGGTACTTGGCCAACACGACAGGCGGCACGTCAGGCAAAGCCATTTCGCCCTCCAAGATCTCGCGCTTGACGGCCCTCTCAAAAATTTCGGACAGGCACTGCACCTGCGCTTCAACCAAGGTGTTGCCCGCACTCATGCCGTTGCTCACGAACAGGTTTTCTACGAGGTTGGACGGGAAGTACACCACCTTACCGTCGGACTGGCGCACATAGGGCAGCGCACAAATGCCACGCTCGGTGTTGCCCGAGTTGGTGTCGAACAGGTGCGAGGCCTGCAGCTCGCCGTCGGGGTTGTAAACGCTCAGGCAGTGGGGGTCCAACAAGCCTTTGGGCAGCGCGTCGCCCTTTCCGGGCTGGAACCAACGCTCTTGCGGGTCGTGCACAAAGTCGGCCTGCGCGATGTCTTCGCCAAAAAACACGCCCGCGTAAAAGTGGTTGTTGTTCAGCCGCTCGATGTATTCGCCCAGCGCCGAGGCCAGGGCGCTTTCTTTGCTTGAGCCCTTGCCGTTGGTGAAGCACATCGGTGAATGCGCGTCGCGGATGTGCAAGGACCACACATTGGGCACCAGGTTGCGCCAAGATGCGATCTCGATTTTGATGCCCAAGTTCGCCAACACCGCCGTCATGTTGGCGATGGTCTGCTCCAGCGGCAAGTCCTTGCCCGCGATGCGGGTCTGCGTGAGCGCATCGGGGTTGAGCGTGAGCAAGGCCTGCGCATCGGCATCCAGGTTGTCCACCGCCTCCACCACAAACACCGGCCCGGCTTGCACCGCTTTTTTGACCGTGCAGCGGTCGATGGACCGCAAAATGCCTTGGCGGTCCTTGTCGGACATGTCGGCCGGCAACTCCACCTGAATCTTGATGGTCTGCAGATAGCGGTTATCGGGGTCAACGATGTTGTTTTGCGAAAGGCGAATGTGCTCGGTGGAGATCTTGCGCGTCTCGCAATACAGCTTCACAAAATACGCCGCACACAAAGCCGAAGACGCCAAAAAATAATCGAACGGCCCCGGCGCCGAGCCATCGCCCTTGTAACGAATGGGCTGATCGGCCAACACGGTGAAGTCGTCAAACTTGGCTTCCAAGCGCAGTTTGTCGAGAAAATTGACTTTGATTTCCATGCGGTGGTCCCGGGCAATTGAGGCATCCCAGCCGACGACAATTGGTCTTTAAGCGGCTGGGAAGGTGAACGAAAGGAGGGTAGTTTGCCTGAACGGGCCGAGTCAGCGGATCACTGCGGGTTTCAAAGCGATGGCGGATTTGGGGAGTACGGTGCAGTTGCGGCAGCCGATTACTGGGGGCAAATAAAAGGTGCACGCAAGCCCACAAAAATCGCAGATTGCCAAACATAGGCCATTGGCCTACACTAAGCCATGGAATTCGAATGGGATGAAACCAAAAGTGAAACCTGTTTTCAGGAAAGAGGCTTCGAC
This sequence comes from uncultured Burkholderiales bacterium, assembly GCA_903935585.1. Taxonomy (GTDB): domain Bacteria; phylum Pseudomonadota; class Gammaproteobacteria; order Burkholderiales; family Burkholderiaceae_C; genus Limnohabitans_A. Next base: position 20,637 of record CAIZSE010000112.1, read on the forward strand.
TTTGCTTATGCGGCCCAAGCCTTCTTTGACCCCCATCGACTCATACGCGCAGACCTGAGACGCAGCTACGGTGAAGAACGATTCCAACTCACAGGACGCATCGACTCACGCATCTTTGTGGTGGTCTACACCCCGCGCGCCAACGCAACCCGCATCATCTCCGCCAGAAAAGCCAACAACCGAGAGGTCAAGCACTATGAAAAAGACACGAATGAAGATTGAACCCGCAAAGATGGCTGGGCAAACCATCGGGCGAATCAACCCCACCCAAGTCGACGCCACCACCGAGGCGCAAATTACCGTGCAAATGGCGCAAGACGAAGCACTGGCCATGCAAGACACGGCCAAGTTTGCCCGCAGGGTGCGCCGCCGTCTGGGCTTCAGCCAGGCAGAATTTGCCACCCGCATCGACGTGTCACTGGAAACCATCCGCAACTGGGAACAAGGCAAACGCAGCCCCACAGGCGCGGCCAAGGCATTGCTCAAGGTCTTGGACAGAGCGCCCGAAGCCGCGCTGGCGGCATTGCACTGAAAGAATCATCGAAAGTGCATCGACCATGCCCCGAAAAATCAAAGCGACCGACCTGCCCCACGCTTCGACACGATTGC
>CAIZSE010000113.1 GCA_903935585.1 uncultured Burkholderiales bacterium
ATTTTGCCTTCCTTGGCCATGGGCAAAGCCGAGGGCATGTTGTCAAACATGAGCTGAATGCTCCCCCCAATCAAATCAGGAATCGCGTATTGCCGGCCTTTGTAGGGCACATGCGTCATGCTGGTTCCCGTGAGCGATTTGAACAATTCGCCCGACACGTGCACCGAGGTGCCGATGCCCGGTGAGCCGAACGACAACTTGTTCGGGTTGGCCTTCATGTAACTGATCAATTCCGGCACGCTTTTGACAGGCAGAGCGTTGTTGACCACCAGGAGGTTGGGGGCCGATGCAATCAAGGAGATCGGGCTGAAATCCTTGACCATGTCATAGGGCATTTTTTCGTAAAGCGCCCCATTGATCGAGTGTGTACCGACGGTGCCCATCACGATGGTGTGTCCGTCACCCACCGATTTGGCCACGTTGTCAGCCCCGATGTTGCCGCCTGCGCCGGGCTTGTTGTCGACCACAACAGGAAAGCCGAGTTGGGCCTTTTCACTGAAGAGGCGGGCCAGGATGTCAGGCGCACCGCCCGATGGAAAAGTGACCACCAAGCGCAAGGGCTTGGTTGGAAAAGCCTGGGCCAAGACCCCTGTGCTGCTGAACGCGCCACAGGCCAAGAGCATGAGGCTCAGGTGGCGGCGAATTGAAGATGGGGCGGTGTGACGTGGTGACATGGTGAAGCTCCTTGGCTTTTCACTTTAGGGGGCCGGTTGTTTTGTCGGGATGGTGAAAACCCTTTGTCGAACCGTTCAGGCTGTCTTGTGGGCGACCTTCAAGGTTCTGCAGCAAACGTTCTGAAGGGGCAACAGCACCCATGAAGCCCGGATGGCAGGGGTTGGTGATGGCTGGTCATGCCCATCCGGTGATCGCAAAATTCAACTTGAAAGATACCCCAGTCCGTTGGCCAGAAACACGGCTAAGGATTTGCGTAGCCAGCAAGTAGCTGGTCGATCAATTCGTTGCTTACGGTCATGTTTCATCTTTCTCGATGTTCGGCAGTTTCCTGCCATTTGACCGTTTACACAAAATTTAGGACACCCTCGTGTTCCCGAGCAATCTCAGTCTGAGCATAAGACTTTATCTCTGTAGTCTTGATTTAACTTAGCCCGCACGCCAATCACATAGGGCATAAGGCTCGGCATAGACAAAAGTCCGATCTTCCAGTTGGAGCGTCCGGTTTAGCTTTCATGTCGCTATGCGCTTTCACTTGTGCTTGAGATTTGGCAACTCGGGTGAAAGGCTAGGCCCCAACTTTCTTGCAACAATTTGATCGCCGCACCCACCCCATCGCATCAGAGCCTGATATTGGCAACTTTGCCTGGTTGTGTTCATCAAGCGAATCAATTCGATAAGTTCGCGATTCCGCTGCTTCAAATTTAATCACACTATCAAAGTGATTTTTGGTGACCGCAAGCAGACAGTCTTGATCGTCAGCTGTCAACCTTTTGAGGCCATCAAAACTTAAACCAGCATCATTTTTATCGGTTACGAAATCACAGCGGAATTGACCATTGGTAGCCGCACTGTGAATTGCAATTTTTCGCTAACAGCAGAACTGCTATTGACAGCAGGATGAGCCTTTTGAGTTAAAGGTAAAGACGCTCTGTGCGTGTTCACAATTCATGTTCGCCATGTTGGGCATCGCCTTCTTCTGACGAAGAAATTTTTTGATCAATCTTTTCCATGTTGTCCAACAGCTTGAGGAAATAGTGCAGGGTGTGGGCCATATCGCCCATCGAAAAATCCTGCAGGGCCTGCTCGTAATAGGCCTTGATCTTGGGCTGCGCCAGGTCCATCCAAACATGCCGTCCTGACTCTGTCATCACGATCAACCGCGAACGGCGATCACGCCCGTCTGTGCTCATCTCGATGTGGCCATCGCGCGTCATACGGGTGATCAAACCTGACAAGTTCTGTCGACTGACCATGAGGTATCGCGCCAACTCCCCCACACCCATACCCTGCGCCGCTTCGGGCCGAGACAGCGCCCCCAGCACCGCCCATTGCTGTGTCGTCAAGCCTTCGTCTTGAACTGCACGGCTGCCTGTTTTATGCAACATATTGGCACACTGATACAGCTTGAAGAAAATCCTGTTAGCCATTTCCATGCGAGCGTCTTTAATTATTGGCATAGGGAAAACGATAGGTTATTGAACACGAAAAAGACTTGAGGCGAAACGTGGGAAAACCCTAGAATGAGACAACATGTTGTCATATATTTGACATCCTGAATTTTCCAACCCATTCAAATCTCGGAGAAAGACATGAAGGACCTCAAAGGCAAAACAGCGATTGTGACCGGTGGCGGTGGCGGTATTGGCGGGGCCACCTGCCGCCGTTTTGCTGAAGAAGGAGCACAGGTCGCGGTGTTCGACATGAACCTGGAAGCTGCCCAGAAAGTGGCCGACGACATCGTGACGGCTGGCGGTAAGGCCATGGCTTTCGCTTGCAACATCACCGACCGCGCCCAGGTCGACACCGCTGTGGCCGCTGCCGAAGCGCAACTCGGCCCCATCGACGTGCTGGTCAACAACGCGGGCTGGGACATTTTCAAGCCCTTCACCAAGACCGTGCCCGCCGAGTGGGACAAACTGATCGCCATTAACCTGACGGGCGCTTTGCACATGCACCACGCCGTGCTGCCCGGCATGGTGGCGCGCGGCGGTGGTCGCATCGTCAACATCGCGTCTGACGCGGCCCGTGGCGGCTCGTCCGGCGAAGCAGTGTATGCCGCCTGCAAGGGCGGTCTGGTCGCCCTGTCCAAAACACTGGCACGCGAACACGCCCGCCACAACATCACCGTTAACGTGGTTTGCCCTGGCCCTACCGACACAGCTTTGCTGGCTGGTTTCGCCGAAGGCGCTTCCAACCCCGAAAAACTCATGGACGCCTTCAAAAAGGCCATCCCACTGGGTCGTCTGGGTCAACCCGATGACCTGGCTGGTGCCATCGTCTTCCTGAGCAGCGCCGACTCTGCCTTCATCACCGGCCAGGTCCTGAGCGTCTCAGGCGGACTGACCATGCACGGCTGATCGGCCAAATTGCCACCTTTTCATTGGAGAACCCATGCAATTCGAAGACATCCTTTACGAAAACCGCAACGGCGTGGCCTGGATCACGATCAACCGCCCAGACAAGATGAACGCCTTTCGCGGCACCACCTGCGACGAAATCATCAAGGCCCTGAACAAGGCGGGTTACGACCGCGATATCGGTTGCATCGTGCTCGCAGGTGCTGGTGACCGGGCGTTTTGCACAGGCGGCGACCAGTCGGCCCACGACGGCAACTACGATGGCCGCGGCACGATTGGCCTGCCGATGGAGGAGCTGCACACCGCCATCCGCGACGTGCCCAAGCCTGTCATTGCACGCGTGCAAGGCTTTGCGATTGGCGGGGGCAACGTGCTTTGCACCATCTGCGACCTGACCATTTGCTCGGACAAGGCCATCTTCGGTCAGGTCGGCCCCAAGATGGGCTCGGTCGACCCCGGCTACGGCACCGCCTTCCTGGCCCGTGTAGTTGGCGAGAAGAAGGCCCGAGAGATCTGGTACCTCAACAAGCGTTATTCCGGTCAAGAGGCCGTGGACATGGGCCTGGCCAATATCTGCGTGCCACACGAGCAACTTGACGCCACCGTGCAGGAATGGTCAGAAACCATCTGCGAGCGCAGCCCTACCGCGATTGCGATTGCCAAACGCAGCTTCAACATGGATACCGCCCACCAGTCGGGTATTGCTGGGATGGGCATGTACGCGCTCAAGCTGTACTACGACACGGAAGAGTCGCGCGAAGGCGTTAAAGCTTTGCAGGAAAAGCGCAAACCCGACTTCCGCAAGTACGCCAAGTAAGCGCACAAATAGAGAAAGCCCAATGAATCCCAATCCTTACATCACCGAAGATCTTCAGGCTCTGGCAGAGACGGTGCGCCGCTTTGCCGACGAAAGAATCAAGCCCGGTTTTTTGGAGCGCGATAAGACCCGCGAGTTTGACCGCGCCTTGCTGCGCGAAATGGGCGATTTGGGCTTTATCTGCCCTGAAGTCCCAGAGGAATTTGGCGGCATGGGCATGGGATGTGTGGCTGCAGGCGTTGTGCACGAAGAAATCGCAAGGGCAGACCTTAGCTTTTCTTACCTGAACCTGCTGGCCTCGCTCAACAGCCAAATTCTTTACAAGTACGGCAACCCCGAAGTTGTGCGCCCTTGGCTTGACAAGATCCGCGAGGGTCGAGCGATTTGTGCCATCGCTTTGACCGAGCCACGCGGAGGCTCGGATGCAGCAAATCTTCGCCTGCGGGTGGAGCGTGACGGTGACTTTAACGTCATCAATGGCGAGAAGACTTCGATCTCGGCCGCCGACCAGGCCGACATCACCGTTGTCTTTGGCCGAACAGGTAAGCCCGAAGATGGCGCACACGGTGTTACTGCGCTGCTCGTGCCTATGAACACGCCCGGCATAACCACCAGTCGCTTCGACTGCCATGGCCAGAGGTCGATCGGTCGAGGCTCTATCTTCTTTGAGAACGTTCGCATCCCCGTCAGTCACCGTTTAGGTGACGAGAACAAGGGTTTTGTGCAGGTGATGCATGGGTTTGACTATTCGCGTTCTCTGATCGGCTTGCAATGCCTTGCCGTAGCGCGTGCCGCACTCGATGAAACTTGGGAATACATCACACAGCGCCAAGCCTTCGGCCAACCACTGTCGGCTTTCCAAGGCGTCACTCACCCCCTGGCTCAATACGACACAGAAGTCGAAGGGGCACGCTTGGTTTGCCTTCAAGGCCTTTGGCTCAAAGATCAAGGTCTACCGCATTCAGCCGAGGCCGGCATGGCCAAGTGGTGGGGGCCAAAGCTGGCATATGACGTCATACACCAGTGCCTGCTGTGCTTTGGTCACGGCGGATATGACAGGGGCCTGATGGAGCAGCGATTACGCGACGTGCTGGGGTTCCAAATCGGGGACGGTACCGCACAGATCATGAAAACCATCATCGCGCGCACCCGCGCTGGACGCAAGAACGTGCCAGCCTGAGATTTTCAAAATATAAAACCACTCCAAGGAGACGACTATGGAATTCGATGCCGTACTTTTGGCCCCTCGCCGCGCCAGCATGATCGCGCAAGGTCTGTGGCATGACCGCACCATCAACGTTGAACTCGACGCATGTTTGGCCGCTTGTCCCGACAAGCTTGCGCTTACTGCTTACAGGGTCGAGGCTGGTGATGAAAAGCGCTTCACCTACCGTGAACTTGCCCGCATGGCCGAGCGTATCGCGGTGGGCCTGACGCGTTTGGGCGTACAAAAGAACGACGTGGTTGCTTGTCAACTGCCCAACTGGTGGCAGTTCACGCTGCTGTACTTGGCCTGCTCGCGCATTGGTGCCGTGATCAATCCATTGATGCACATTTTTCGCGAGCGCGAGCTGAACTTCATGCTCAAGCATGGCGAAGCCAAGGTCATCATCGTACCCAAAAGCTTCCGGGGTTTTGACTTTGAGCAGATGATTACAGCCATTCAGCCGGGCCTGCCCCATCTGAAACACGTGGTGGTCATCGACGGCCAAGGCCCCAACAGCTTCGAAGCACTGCTCAGTGGCCCCGCCTGGGAAAACGAACCCGATGCTGTCAGCATTTTGAGCGCACATCGCCCTGGCCCAGACGACATTACGCAGCTGATCTACACCTCGGGCACCACCGGCGAGCCCAAGGGCGTGATGCACTCGGCCAACACCGTGATGGCCAACATCATCCCCTACGCCCATCGACTGCAGCTCGATGCCGAAGATGTGGTGCTGATGGCCTCACCCATGGCGCACCAGACTGGCTTTATGTATGGCCTGATGATGCCCATCATGCTCAAGGCCAGCGCCGTACTGCAGGATATCTGGGAGCCGAAAAAGGCGGTCGAGATCATTAACCGCGAAAAAGCCACATTCACGATGGCCTCGACACCGTTCCTAACCGACCTGACACGCGCCGTGCGCGAAGGCAGCACCCCGGTGCCCACGCTGAAAACCTTTCTTTGCGCTGGCGCGCCGATTCCCGGCCCGCTGGTCGAGCAGGCACGTGCCGCCTTGGGCACCAAAATCGTGTCCGCCTGGGGTATGACCGAAAACGGCGCGGTCACGCTGATCGAGCTGAACGACCCAGACGAACGCGCTTTCACCACCGATGGCCTCGCATTGCCCGGTGTGGCGCTTAAAGTGGTTGAGATCGACGCCTGCGGCCCCGCACTGCCTGCGGGCACGCCCGGCAAGTTGTATGTGCGTTCATGCTCCAACTTTGGCGGCTACCTCAAGCGACCACACCTGAACGGCACTGACGCCGAAGGCTGGTTTGACACCGGTGACCTGGCCCGCATGGACGCGCAGGGCTACATCCGCATCACCGGTCGCAGCAAGGACGTGATCATCCGTGGTGGCGAGAACATCCCGGTGGTCGAGATCGAATCGCTGCTATACCGCCACCCTGCTGTGGCCATGGCCGCGATCGTGGCCTATCCCGACGAGCGCCTGGGCGAACGCGCCTGCGCTGCGGTGGTGACCAAGCCCGGTCATAGCATGGACCTGCCCGAAATCGTGCGTTACCTGAAAGAAAACCAGGTGGCCACGCAGTACATTCCCGAGCGCCTGCATCTGCTGGACGCCATGCCCGCGACCCCCTCGGGCAAGATCCAGAAGTTCAAGCTGCGCGAACAACTGCAAGCCATGCCAGGCCAAGGCTGATGGTCACCCACACCATGACCGAGCCCACCATCCTCACCGAAACGCATGGTCGAGTTGGCCTGATTCGCCTGAACCGTCCCGCGCAGCTGAACGCCCTGAACGACGAGTTGATGGACGCGCTGGGAGCGGCCTTGCTGGCTTTCGATGGCAACGCCGACATCGGTGCCATCCTCATCACCGGCAGCGACGAGGCTTTTGCCGCAGGTGCCGACATCGCTGTGATGGCCGACTGGACCTACATGGACGTGTACCAAGGCGGCTTCATCACCCGCAACTGGGAAACCATCCGCCAGGTGCGCAAGCCGATCATCGCGGCTGTGGCGGGTTACGCCATGGGTGGTGGTTGCGAGTTGGCTTTGGCTTGCGACATCATCGTCGCAGCCGAGTCGGCGCAATTCGCCTTGCCTGAAATTAAGCTGGCCATGTTGCCCGGCGCAGGCGGCACGCAGCGCCTGCCTCGTGCAGTGGGAAAAGCCAAGGCCATGGACATGTGCCTGTCGGCCCGCACGCTGTCGGCGCAAGAAGCGGACCGCTATGGATTGGTCTCGCGTGTGGTGCCTGACGCGGAACTGCTCACCACAGCTTTGAAACTGGCCACACAGATTGCGGGCTACTCATTGCCCGCGCTTATGGCCATCAAGGAATCCGTCAACCGAGCGCACGAGAGCACTCTGACCGAAGGCATCCTGTTTGAACGCCGCGAACTGCATGCCCGCTTCGCCAGCGACGACGCGCACGAAGGCATGCACGCCTTTCTCGACAAACGCAAACCTGTTTTCCAGCACCGTTGATTCAATGTCTGACAAAGCCACTTTTGCTTGGGCTGATTCTTTGAATCTCGACCTTCAATTGACCAAGGACAAGCGCCAAGTGCACCCCGCAGGGTGCGCCACCAAAGACCTTCACATGGGCCAGACGGTCAAATCAGTACTTCGCATGTGCGGCAACTTCAAACTCACGGCCCACATAAGGGAAGGTGCTCAGAAGTGCGTCTGAACATCTCTGTCCATTTGCGCCAAAGACTTGGCACGGTAAGCCTTTGGGGTCATGCCGATGTGCTTGCGAAAGAAGCGGCTGAAATAAGCGTCGTCCTCAAAGCCGAGTTCGGACGCCAGTTGCTTGATGGGCAAAGCGGTGTAAACCAGTTCGCGTTGTGCTTCCTGGATCAAGCGGTCATTGATGACCTGCAGGCTCGATTTGCCCAAGACCTCACGACACAGGCGCGAGAGTTGCCCCACCGTCACGCCGACCTGGTTGGCGTAGCTTTGCAAGGAATGCTCGTTTCGGAAATTTTTGTCGATCAAACTGCGGAATTTTTCAATTTGCCGCGCCTTGCGCGAGATGCTGTAGTGGGTTTGGGTGTCCGTCAGATCGGACAATTTACAAATGCGGTGCACTTGCACCATCAGGGACAACAACAAAGACGTGCCTGCAGCCACCTGACCTTCAGCCGATGTGTGCGACTCTTGCTCCAGCGCCAAAAACAAAGGCATGAGCTGGTCGATGTAGCGCATCTCCGACTGCAAGGAGAGCAATCGCGGTGTGCGTATGGTCTCCAGCAAGGGCGGCATCATCAACGCAGCCGCCGATTCCAGCGCCTTTTGTATGGCCGTGACCACCGGGCCATTGGTGTCTTTGGAAAACCGAAACCCGTGTACATGACCTGCCGGAATCAACATCACGCAGGGCGCGTGCAATGTTTGTTGAACATGCTCAATCTGCACATCCACATGCCCCTCCGTGAGGTAAAGCACCTGGATGAACGAATCGTGTCGATGGGGATGGATCAGCCAGTTGTACAAGGTCGAACGTTGCGGAATCCATTCGAAATTGAATGCAGCCGATTCTTCATGCCGGCTCGAATCGCCATACAAATCGTAATTCGGGATTACCCTAGAAACCGCCATTTTCACTCTCCAGTTTGCACGAATTGTCCTGTTATTCGATCGAATCGTCAAAAAAAATTTCGACCCTCATTCCAACAATCTTTGGCAGCGAACAGGAATAAGGACATGGTCATGAGTGGAGACAAAAGCTGGCTTGAGCTGCACGAGCGGGTGTGTGTGGTCACTGGCGCCGCCAGCGGCATCGGCGCATCCGTCGCCGAACGTTTGACGCAAGTGGGTGCACGCGTGGTGCTGCTCGATCGCGATGCACAGGGCTTGAAACGCATGCAAGATCAGCTGCAAACGCAGGGCGCGCAGACCCTGGCCGTGACCTGTGACGTCAGCGATGCGGCCAGCGTGCAGGCCGCCGCAGAAAAAGTCCAGTCCACATGGGGCACCGCCTATGCGCTGATCAACAACGCCGGACTGATGCGTTCTGGCGGCTTGGCAGATGTGAGCCTGGATGACTGGAACGCCGTTCTGGCGGTCAACCTGACCGGTTACATGCTGTGCGCCCGAGCCTTCGGTTCGGCCATGCGTGCAGCTGGTGAAGGCTGCATCGTCAACGTGGCGTCCATCTCAGGACTGTTCCCACAAAGCCACAGCGGTGCCTACAGCGCCAGCAAGGCCGGCGTGCTGCAGATGTCGCGCCAACTTGCCGTCGAATGGGGCCCACAGGGGGTGCGCAGCAACGCGATCTGCCCCGGCATGATCCGAACCGCTTTGTCAGCCAAGTTTTACGAAGAACCGGGCTTTGAAGCCAAGCGTTCGGCCTTCACGGCCAGCCGCCGCATTGGCGCGCCGCAAGACATCGCCGATGTCGCGATGTTTCTGGCCAGCCCACGCTCAAGCTATGTCAATGGAGCCGAACTCGTTGTCGATGGCGGCATGTCCTGCATGTTGATGGACATGGTGCCGCGCCCTGGCTACAACCAAACCGCTTGAGGAAACAAAGATGACAACCAATTTCGAATGTGATTTGCTGGTGGTGGGCTCTGGAGCTGCAGGTTTGTCTTGCGCCATCACGGCCAAAAAACGGGGCCTCAATGTGGTGGTGATCGAGAAAGAACCCGTGTTCGGCGGCACTACTGCTCTATCGGGTGGCGTGCTCTGGGTCCCATTAAACGCGCATGGCCGCAAGCAGAACCCGCAAGACACGTTGGATGCCGTGCGCACCTACATGATGCAAGAGACCGGTACTTATTACGATGAAGCGTCTGTCGCTGCCTTTCTGGACCAGGGTCCGCAGATGGTGGACTTCTTCGAGCGCGAGACCGAGATGAAATTCATCCCCACGCTCTACCCTGACTACCACCCCGACGTGCCAGGCGGCGCTGCCATTGGTCGCTCGATCCTGGCGCAGCCCTATGACATCCGAGGTCTGGGCAAAGACATGCCGCGCTTGAAGCCCCCGCTCAAGACCATCACCTTCATCGGCATGATGTTCAACTCCTCCAATGCGGATCTCAAGCATTTTTTCCAGTTCACGAAATCACTGACTTCCTTTTTGTACGTCGCCAAACGCCTGGTCAACCACATCAAGGAACTGGCGCTGTACCAACGCGCCATCAACGTGACCAGCGGCAATGCGCTGGCAGCGCGTCTGGCCAAATCAACGCTAGACCTGGGCATTCCGATCCTGACCTCGACACCGGCCAAGCGGGTGTTGACCGAGAACGGCCAAGTGATCGGCATGCTGGTCGGCGGCGAAGGTGGTGACCGCGAAATCCACGCACGCCGTGGCGTAGTACTCGCTTGCGGTGGCTTTCCGCAAGACGTGCAGCGCATCGCCAAGGCTTATCCGCACCTGCAAAGTGGCGGGGAACACCTCTCCCCTACCCCCGAAACCAACACAGGCGATGGCGTGCGCATGGCCGAGACCGCCGGTGCCGATGTTGACTTGCGCTTGAAGGATGCAGCCGCCTGGATGCCGGTGTCCAAAGTGCCATTTGGTAACGGAGAATTTGGTGTGTTTCCTCACTTGCTGGACCGCTACAAACCTGGCGTGATTGGCGTGCTGCGCAACGGTAAGCGCTTCACGAATGAATCGAACTCTTACCACGATGTGGGCGTGGCCATGATCGAGGCCTGCAAGGGTCAAAAAGAAACCGTGATGTGGCTGGTCTGTGACAAGACCACCTTGGGCAAATACGGGCTGGGCTTCGTTAAACCAGCGCCCATGCCAATTGGCAAGTACATTCGCAACGGTTACCTCTTTGAGGGCAAAACATTGGCCGATCTGGCGCAGGTTACCGGTATCGATGCGGCCGGCCTGGAAGCCACCGTGCGTGAATACAACTCGGGTGCCGTCAAAGGTGTGGACGAACAACACGCCCGCGGCACCACCGCATTCAACCGCTACCTGGCCGACCCCAAGCACCAGCCCAACCCCTGTGTGGCACCGGTTGTAAAAGGTCCATTTTATGCGGTCAAACTGTTGATGGGCGACCTCGGCAGCTTCGATGGCATCCAGACCAGCGTGGTGGGTGAAGTCAAGAAAAGCAATGGCTCGGTGATCCCTGGTCTGTACGCCGTCGGCAATGACCGTGCCAGCATCATGGGAGGCAACTACCCGGCCGCTGGGATCACCCATGGCCCCAACATGGTGTTTGCCTATGTAACGGCTAACCACATCGCGGACAAGGTAGGCACCTGAAATGAACACGCTCATCAAACCGGTATGGAGCGCAGCATGAGCGGCGCACCTGTGGTCATCGTCACCGGCGCGGCCGATGGCATTGGCTGGGCCACAGCACAGCAGTTGGCCCATACGGGTTGGACTGTGGCCTTGTTCGATGTGAACGGTGTGCTTGCGGCTGAACGTGCGCAGGCCCTGGGTGGCCAGCACTCTAGCTGGACTTGCGACGTGACCGATGCGGACGTGGTTCAAGCACGTGTGATCGATGTGGTGGCACGCCATGGCCACATCAACGGACTGGTCAACAACGCCGGGATAGCCGATCAGACCGCACCGACTTTGCAGCAAGACATTGCCGCGTTTGACAAGGTGTTGTCGGTGCATTTGCGGGGTGCCTTTCTGATGTCGCAGCAGGTGATTGCGCAGATGACCCGGCAACCGCGCGATGCTCGCGGCAACCGAGGCGCCATCGTGAACATCGGCTCAATCGCCAGCTTTGGCGGTATTCCCGGTCGCAATGCCTACTGCGCGGCCAAGGCCGGCGTGCTCGGCATGACCCGGGCACTGGCCAGCGAATGGGCGCGACGTGGCATCCGCGTGAACGCAGTGGCTCCCGGGTATGTGAAGACCGCCTTGGTGGACAACCTGGTCGAGCGCGGCGCCATCGATGCACAGGCGATTGCCCGCCGAACCCCCATGGGACGCATGGCCGCCCCCGAAGAAATTGCTCAGGTGATCGCCTTTTTGGCTTCACCCCTTGCCAGCTACATCACAGGGGCGGTGTTGCCGGTGGACGGTGGCTGGACCGCCTTGGGTGCGCCCGAGGCGGCTCTTGGCCCCCTTGAAGAAGATTAAAAAGGAGACAACACAGATGTTGACGATCAACTTATTCAACGGCCTGGTCTACGGCGCATTGCTCATCGTGATGTGCTCGGGCCTGGCCCTCATATATGGCCTGCGCCGGGTGGTGAACTTTGCCCATGGCTCGCTGTACATGTTGGGCGCTTACTTGGGCTATTCGATTTCATTGCACAGCAATTTCTGGGTCGCATTGGTAGCAGCACCCGCCATCATGGCCTTGTTCGGTGTGTTGCTGGACCGCTATGGCTTTCGCTTGCTTCAAGACCGCGATCCGCTGACCGTGGTGCTCGTCACTTTCGGCCTGCTGTTGGTCATTGAGGATCTGGTGCAAACCACTTGGGGCAAAAGCAACTTGTCTGTGCCGGTGCCTGAAGCCCTGGCCTTCAGCGTCGACTTGTTTGGCACGCCTGTGCCGGCCTATCGCTTGTCTGTGATCTTGATCGGTTTACTGGTGGCGCTGGGCTTGAGCCTGTGGTTGCGCTTTTCCAAGTTGGGTTTGTTTGTCCGTGCAGCCAGCACCGACCCCGTGACCACCTCCATGCAAGGCGTGAACACCGACTTTCTGAGCGCAGGCGTGGTGGGACTGGGCACTGCGCTGGCGGGTCTGGCTGGTGTGGTGGCCGCGCCCTTTCTGTCCTTGTCACCGGCCATGAGTTCTGACGTGATCATCGACTCCTTCGTGGTGGTCGTGATCGGTGGCCTGGGCTCTTTGGCTGGCGCGTTCATCGCGGCCTTGGTGTTGGGCATGGTGCAGGCCATTGGTGCGGTCTACCTGCCCGACGCAGCCGTGTTGCTGCCCTTCGTGTTCATGATCGTGATCCTGATCTGGAAACCCTCCGGTTTTGCCGGTAGCCGCACTTAACAGGAATGGATGATCATGAGTTTGAAGAAATCTTCCCTGGGTGCCCTTGCTGCGTTGGCTATGGGGGCCGTGGTGGCCTTCGGTGTGTCGTCGAGCACGCTGCTGTCGCTGCTCACACAGTCCATCATTTACGCGGTGTTTGCCTTAGGCGTGGGCGTTTTACTCAAGCAAAACGGCATGGTCAGCTTTGGCCACGCCTTGTTTTTCGGCGGTGCCAGTTACCTGATCGGGATCTTGCTGCAGCTGCAACTCATGTCGGCCGAACTGGCTATTGTGATGACCTTGCTGACTGTGACGGTGGCGGCCTTCCTGATCGGACTGGTGATTGTGCGGGTGCCGGGCGTGGCTTTTGGCATGTTGACACTGGCCATCGGTCAGATGTTTTTCCTGTCGGCCTCACGTGCCCGTGGCCTGACCGGCGGCGCCGACGGCATGAACATCGATTGGCCTTCGCGTCTGTTTGGTTTTCCGATGTCGCAAATGCTCAAGCCCGCCACGATGTTCTTGGTTTGCTGGAGCACGCTGGTGGTGGTGATGTTCCTCTTGGCATGGCTGATGCGTACACGCTTTGGTAGCATCACCGAGGCTGTGCGCGACAACGAGGAACGCGCCCGCTTCATCGGCATCACAACCTTGCTACCTCGTGCTGCAGTGTATGCGCTGTCAGCCCTGGTGACCTCGGTGGCAGGTGTGCTGTCGGCGATGAACACCGGCTTCGTGTCCCCTGAAAGCATGCATTGGAGTCTGTCGGGTGTGGCTTTGATGATGGTGGTTGTGGGTGGTTTTAAGGCGCTGTGGGGGCCTGCAGTCGGCGCCGTGGTTTATTTCATGTTCAAAGACATTTTGGGTGAACACGCCACGCACTGGATGACGATTTTCGGCATGGCCCTGATCGCGGTCATCGTGTTCTCACCCACCGGTGTGGCCGGCATGTTTGACCGGTGGGTTCTGGGCAAGAAGCCTTCGGTCAAGGTCGGCGGCCACTGAGCGGGAGAACAGCATGACAAATTACGTATTGCAAGCAGATGACGTGGCCATCCATTACGGTGGTGTCAAAGCCGTCGACGGTGTCGCCCTCACGCTTGAAAAAGGCCAAATCCGAGGCCTGATTGGCCCCAATGGCGCGGGCAAATCCACCGTGATCGATGCGATCACCGGCAGGCGCAAGCTCACCCGGGGCAAAGTCAGTTTGCTCGGTCAGGATGTTTCAGCGCTTGGCGTGGTCGAACGACGCATGCGCGGCTTGTCGCGCAGCTTTCAGCGCACCAGCATCTTTGGGCAAATGACGGTGTACCGCCAAATTGAACTGGCGTCCCACAAGATGGGCGTCAAAGATTCCGCCGCGGACGCCGAAGCGGTGCTCAAGGAACTGGACCTGTGGTCGCTCAAGGATTCGACGGCAGAAGATCTGGGCTACGGCGAACAGCGCCGACTGGATCTGGGGCTGGCTTTGGTGGGTCGCCCCACGGTTCTTCTGTTGGATGAACCCATGGCGGGCTTGTCGGTCAAGGAATCCCTGGATCTGGCGCAGCACTTGAAAAAACTCACCTCCAGCTGGGACGTGTCGGTCTTGCTGGTGGAGCACGACATGGATGTGGTGTTCGGCATCTCCGATGTGGTAACGGTGTTTGAGTTGGGCCGTGTGATTGCCAGTGGCTCGCCGTCTGAAGTGCGCGCCAATCCACGTGTGCGTGAAGCTTATTTGGGGAGCGCAGCATGAGCGCGTTGTTGAATCTTAAAAACGTGCACGCCTACTACGGTGCGGCTCACATCCTGCACGGTCTTGACCTGCATGTGAACCCGGGTGAGCGGGTGGCCCTCATTGGGCGCAATGGGGTGGGCAAGACCACGGTGGTCAACACCATCCTAGGGCTGGCCAGTCTGAAGGAAGGCCATGTGGCTTTTGGCGGCAAAGAGCACACCAAGCTACGGGCCTACATGGCGGCGCAACATGGCATTGCCGTGATTCCACAGGGTCGGCGCATTGTGGCCAACCTGACTGTGGAAGAAAACCTGATCCTTGGCGCCGCCGTGGGCCGCAAGGGGCCTTGGTCAGCATCGGAAATCTACAAAATTTTCCCGATTCTGCAAGAGCGCGCCCATACCCCCGGAACGGCGCTGTCGGGCGGCCAGCAACAAATGCTGGCGGTCGGGCGTGCGCTGATGGCCAATCCAGCCTTGATCTTGCTGGACGAGCCGACCGAAGGGCTGGCGCCCGTGATCGTGGACCAATTGGCAGACGTTTTCAACCAGGTCGCCGACCAGGGCACGGCGCTTTTGTTGATTGAACAAAACATGAGTCTGGTCGTGCGTGTGGCTCGGCGCTACATGGCCATGGCCAAGGGCGCCATCGTCGCGCAGGGCGAAGTCGTCAATTCCCGTGATGGCCTGCATGCACTTGAAAACCACGTCATGGTCTGAGTGATTCCCGTTTTCCCCAACCGATGTCCGGACGGTTTCCGGCAAATTTCCACAAAAGGAGACAAGCATGTTCAAAATGAAAACCATCCAGCGTTCCCTCGCCGCTGCGGCGCTGATTGCTGCGCTGCCCATGGCGGCTGTGGCACAAGGCAAAGAGCCAGTAAAGGTCGGCCTGGTGTCATCTAAATCTGGCGTTTTTGCTCAACAGGGTGAAGAGGTCATGCGCGCCATCAAGTTCGCCATTGATGAAGCCAATGCCAAAGGTGGCGTGGACGGTCGCAAAATCGAAGTGAAGGAAGCCGACGACGAAGGCACGCCAGATGCGGGTCGTCGCGAAGCTGAAAAACTGGCCCGAGACGGCTACAACCTCTTGATCGGTGCGATCCCATCGTCCATTTCGCTGGCCATTGCCCAGAACCTGGACCGCTGGGATGCCGCTTACTTTGTGGTGGCCAGCAAATCTGACAAGTTGACCGGCGACACCTGCAAGCCACGCAGTTTCCGCACCAACCACTCCGACGCGATGGACATCGCGATGATCAACGCTTGGGCCAAGAACATCAAGGGCACCAAATTTGCCGTGATTGCTGCCGACTATGTCTGGGGTCGCGATTCAGGCGAGTCGTTCAAGAAGGCCGCCGAAGCTTCCGGAAAAAGCGTTCCTTTGAGCCTGTACGTGCCCATGGGCACCAAGGACTTCTCACCCTACATCGCCCAACTCAAGGCTGCCAATGTGGACGGAATTTGGGTGGCCGAAGTCGGCCGTGACGCCATCGCCTTCGTCAAGCAAGCCGAAGAATTTGGCCTGATCCCCAAGACACCGCTGATTGGTCACTCTTTGATCTTGAACTTCATGATCAATGCGACCGGCAAGGCCCTGGAAGGCACGCCAGGTACCACAGGTTACACCCCCGATATCGATACCCCCAAGAGCAAGGCCTTCGTAGCCGCCTGGAAGACCAAGTTCAACCGTCTGCCCACCGACAACGAAGGTCAAGCCTACAACGGCGCTCAGGTCATGTTTGAAGGCGTCAAGCTGGCCAAGAGCAACAAACCTGAAGACGTGAGCAAGGCCCTGCGTGGTGCCCAAATGGACACCATCTATGGCAACGTGACCATGCGTGCTGCCGACAACCAACTGGTCTTGCCCAACTACGTGGGTCGCGCCAAGATGACCGATGGTGTTTTGCGCCCTGTGATCGAGCAAACCTTCCCAGCGTCCATCGTCCCCGCAGCTTCGCCACTGTGCAAGATGTGATGCCCGGATGATGTGAAAACCAAGTCGCCTGCGCTTCATTGCCAGGCGGCTTTTTTACTGGAGATCAGGCATGCATATTTTGGTAACGGGCGCGACCGGGGGAATTGGCCGAGGCATCTGCGAAGTGCTGGCCTCGCAGACGACGCAAGAACTGAAACTGACTGTGGCCAGCACGCAAAACGGCGAACGCCAGTCGGCCTTGCTTCAGGCCCTGCGTGACACGGGCGTGAAGGCACATGGTGTGGTGGGCGATGTGACCCGCCCCGAAGACGCAAGGCGCATGGTGCAAGAGGCGCTGACTGGCCATGGAGATCTGGACGCCTTGGTCTGCGTGGCGGGTGCATCAGGCCCAGCCAAGCTGGCCGAGTTGTCGGTGGAGCAATGGGACTTGACGTTCAGCCTCAACACCCGCTCGGTGTTCCTGATGGCACAAGCGGCTTACCTTTCGCTCAAGCGAACAAGCGGCAGCATCACCGCTATTGCTTCCATGTCGGGCTTGCATCCGCATCCGGGCTATGGCGCTTATTCACCAGCCAAAGCCGCACTCATCATGCTGTGCAGACAGCTGGCGCAAGAGTGGGGGCCAGAGGGTATTCGAACCAACACGGTGTGTCCGGGCATGGTTCGAACCCCGCTGACCGAATCGGTCTACCAGGACGGCGACACCAAAGCGCGGCGCGAAGCCCTGGTGCCCATGGGGCGCATCGGTCGGCCCGATGACATTGGGCAAGCCGTGCATTACCTGATCAGCGCGGGCGCAAGCTACGTCAATGGTCAAAACCTCGTGGTCGATGGCGGCGTTGCCGACCACATGCTGACCATGATCCCGGGACGCCCCGGAAAACCACCCATGAAAGACTGACATGCATCCGACTTATCTCTCGCAATCGTTTGGCCTGCAAGGTCGAACCGCCTTGGTCACCGGCTCGGCCAGAGGCATTGGCTTGGCCATCGCCACCGCACTGGGGCACGCCGGAGCGCGTGTGCTGATCAACGACCTTCACGCGCAAGCCGCAGGCGATGCCGTGCACAGCCTGCAGGCGCTGGGCATCGAGGCGCGTGCAGCCTGTTTTGATGTAGCGGATATGGCCGCCGTTCAAGCCGCAGCACAAGCGCTAAACACAGCGGGCTGGTCGGTCGACATCCTGGTCAACAATGCAGGCAATCAAAATCGCAAAGCCTTGGTGGAGATGAGCCGGGAAGAATGGCAACAGATCCAAGACGTGCATGTGGGTGGTGCGTTCAACTGCTCTCGGGTGTTCTTGCCTGGCATGTGTGCTCGGGGTTTTGGCCGGGTCATCATGACCTCGTCGGTCTCGGGCCAGTCCACCATGCCGCTCATTGGCGCTTATTCCACGGCCAAGGCGGCATTGGGGGCCTTGGCCCGCGCGATCGCGGTGGAGTACGGCGCCACCGGCATCACGGCCAATGCAATTGCCCCCGGCTTTGTGCGCACCGAATTCACAGCGGGTCTGCAGCAGCGCGAAGGTTTTGAGGATTTCTTACGCCAAGAAGTGCCACAAGCGCGTTGGGCCACGCCAGAAGACATTGCTCCTGTGGTCTTGTTTCTCGTTTCCCCTGCAGCGTCATATGTGAATGGCCAGACGCTGGCGATCGATGGCGGCTTGCTGGCTCAGATGTGAGTCTCTCAAAAGTGCTTCGCTCCAAGCGGAAGAGGTGACAGGGCTTGTCCTCGGTATATTCGATACTTGAAGATTACCCCTTGGAGCAAGCATGCCAACAATCGGCATGATCGGTATTGGCTGATGTGCATGGTATTGCAAGCAATTTGCTTAAGCATGTCCGCAGCCAAACGGTGCTGAAGCATCCCCGCAACCATCCACTGGACGCCCTGATGGCTGCAAGCGAACGCACTTGCAGAACGCCCTAGGCATTCGCTAAGTAATCGGATGGATCATTGGTGCGTGTACCGGCACTCCCTAGGTAGAGGCCGCTTTACTGGGGGACGACGGTGTTTTAAAGGACATGCGCCCCGGTACCGCTGTATTTGACTGTCACACCGCAGTTCCCGCCTCCGCCGAAAAAGTCGCAATTGTAGTTATCGGACTGGGCGGGCATTATTTTGATGTGTAAGGGCTTTACCTGATCAATGACCGTGTCCTGCATGAAGCTCAGTGCGTCTTGATTTTCACCCACTGGCCTATCAAGCCACTGGCCGGCGACTTGGAATTGGACTGTTACGTGTATTTAAACCATTCGAACGGCTCTATGCAAGACAAGCATGCCAACCGATCAACTCAGTCCGCGAAGACGCTTCCACCATTGCGTCTGACTGACCAAGGTGAACACGACAGCCGCCAGGATGATTGCTGAAAGGGGCGTTGTGAAAAACTCGGTGACAAACAACCACCCGTCGTTGTTGGTGGCCATCATGGCTTGGCGGTAACTGCGGTCCATCATCGGGCCCAAAATCATGCCAAGAACCACGGGACCCACTTGGAAGCCGTACATCTTTAGGAAATACCCCAACACACCGAAGCCCAACATCCAGTACACATCGACCGGGTTGTTGTTGATGGCATAGGCCCCCACCGCCGACAAGACCAAAATCAAGGGCAACAAAACAGGCTTGGGGGTCTCCACAATCTTGGCAAAAATCCTGATACCCGTAAGACCAAAGATCAGCAAGAAAATATTCGCCAACGTGAGCGATCCCACCACAAACCAGAACAAGTGAGGGGTCTCGATCATCAGCATCGGACCGGGTTTGAGGCCATGAATGTAGAGCGCGCCAATGATGACAGCAGTCACGGCATCCCCAGGGATGCCCAGTGTCATCATCGGAATATAAGCACCACCGACAGCCGCATTGTTTGCTGATTCAGGTGCCACAAGGCCTTCGTATGCACCTTCGCCAAAGGGTCGTGAAGGATTTTTGACCGTGCGCTTGGCATGGTCGTAGGCCATCAAAGCGGCAATATCACCGCCCGCACCAGGCAAAGCACCCACCACTACGCCAATCGCAGATGTTCGTGTGGCCAATGGCAGATATTTTTTCAGCAAGCCCCATGAAGGGATGATTTTGCTTACGTTTTGCTTGACCGGCTTCAAATCCAACTGATGTATTTGCGCGATCACCTCGGCCACACCAAAGAAACCAATCATGGCGGCCACATAAGAAATGCCCGCCGACATCTGAAGGCTGCCAAAAGTCAGGCGGTTTTCACCGGTCATCGGGTCCAGGCCCACACAGGCGATCAGGGCACCCAATGCGCCTGAGAAAATCCCCTTAGACAGCGATTGCCCAGACAAACTGCCCACCAGCAAAATGCCCCACAAGGCCAACAAAAGATACTCACGCGGACCAAACATCAAGGCCAAATCGGCCACAGCAGGCGCTGCGATAGCCAGGGCCAAAATACCGATGAAACCGCCATAAACCGAGACCACTGTGGTCAAACCAATGGCCTGCCCTGCTTCGCCACGTTTGGCCAAGGGATACCCATCCAAACCAGTGGCAATTGCAGCAGGCGCGCCAGGAATGTTCAACAAAATTGCACTTCGAGAGCCGCCATAGACCCCCCCCAGATAAATGCCCGAGATCAGCGCCAGCGCTTCGTTGATGTCCCACCTGAAAGTGAATGAAATCAAAATGGACACGGCCATGGTGACCGACAGCCCCGGAATGGCACCGATGTAAATACCTGCAAAAGTTCCTGCTGCCGTCAACAGCAACATTTTCACGTCCAGCCAGGACATGAAGAAATAACCCAACGATTCCATCATTTCAACCACTCCGGTGTGTAGGGTCCCAACAAAGAGCCTGCAGGTAACACCACAGAAAACGCAGTGCGAAAAACAATGAAAATACAA